>CAMLEO010000029.1 GCA_946478975.1 uncultured Steroidobacter sp. | reverse complement strand
ACCGCTGACCATTGGTTCGGCGTCCATCGCTCTGGCGAGAGACGCGGCGGACATCCAGCCAGCGTCGCTGCGCCCGCTGAAATTTTCCGGGCGTGAGTCAGTAACGATTCCTCCCGGTGCGCCCGCGCTCAGCGATCCCGTCGATCTGGTCGTGGCGCCTGGGGCCGAGATCGCCGTCAGCGTGTATTTTCCGGGACGCGTTACTACACCGACGCTGCACGGCCTGGCACTCAAGCGAACGATCGTCAGTGCGCGCGGCGATTTCACGAGCGCGCGATCGATCGAGGCGCATGCAACTTCCGAATCGTTCGTTGCGTTGAGCGCCGTGCTGGTGCCCGCAGGGGCGCGGCAACGGCTGATCGTCGCGTTCGGCGATTCGATCACTGACGGCGATGGTTCGACGCTCGACGCGGACGGCGCCTGGCCCAGCGCCCTGAGTCGCCGACTCAATGCGCGAGGTGGCGGTTCCCAGATCGCGGTGGTGAATCAAGGCATCGCGGGCAATCGGCTGCTCCGTGATGGCTTCGGGATCAAAGCGCTGGGCGCGAGCGCGTTGGCTCGCTTCGATCGCGACGCTCTCGCCTTGCCCGGAGTAACGCACGTGGTGCTGCTCGAAGGCGTGAACGATCTCGGCTTCGCGGGCGCCACGCTCGGCGGCCAGCCGCTCGCCGGCCCCGAGGAAACATTTCAGGCGGACGATTTGATCGGCGCCTATCGTCAGCTCATCGAGCGAGCTCACGCGCGCGGCGTGAGAATCATCGGTGCCACGCTGACTCCCTTCGCAGGCGTCGTAAAGGTGCCTGGCTACTATTCACCAGCGAAGGAACAGGTGCGACAGGCGGTGAATACATGGATCCGCAGCAGCGGAGCGTTCGATGGCGTGATCGACTTCGACGCCGTGCTGCGAGATTCCGGCAACCCTCGCCAGTTGCAACCCCGTTACGCATCGGCGGACAAGTTGCATCCCAATGACGCTGGCTATCGAGCCATGGCCGATGCCATCGACTTGTCACTGTTCGATGAACCGCAACCCGTTGCCGTGAGCGACAACGTGTTCGAGTTGAATATCTATCATGCGGTCCCGGGCAAAGTGCCGGCACTGGAGTCGAGATTTCGCTCCGCTTCGCAGTTGCAGGCGAAGCATGGTTTGAACGCGATCGGCTATTGGGTGCCTCACGGCGATTCGCGCTGGAGAGATACGTTCGTTTATTTGATCGCCCATGTCAGCCGCGCCGACGCGGACAGGCACTGGCGAGAATTCCACGCCGATCCGGAATTCCAGCAGTACCTGCGCGACGAGGAGGCGGAGCCGCTGATACAAAGCGTGGAGACCGTTTATATGTCTCCCACCGACTATTCGCGGCTGAAGTAACAGCCGCTACGGATACACCTCGATCTCGCGGAGCGAATAGTTCTTCAGCTGCGTGCCACGCTTGCGAGCGAACACGCGAACGTGGCGACCGAAGCCTGCGAGATTGCCGATGTCATCCACGCCGCCGTTTCCGGCAGTGGTGGAGTAGATGGTGGTCCAGGTCGTGCCGCTGGTCAGCGTTTGGATCATATATTCGGACGCGTAGGCGGCATCCCAGGACAGCCGCACTCGCGAAATCGGGTAGCGCTGGCCGAGATCGACATAGATCCATTGTTTGTCGTCTCCCGGCACGCTGCCCCAGTAGGTCGCGCTGCCGTCGGTCGCACGAGCTGCCGCGAAGGCGCTTTGGCTCGAGCTCGCATAAACCGGTTTGCCCTTGGCGAGATTCTTGTGCGACTGAGCTGCCGCCAGGATGCCGCCGAATTCTTTCCAGCCGGTGGCTTCCTGAGGTCGCAGGCCGCTCAGGAACGTTGCGCCATCGCTGCCCGAGGCCTGGGCCCAGATTTCCACCAGTCGCACTTGCAGACCTTGCTGCATGCCTGCTGCCAGTCGGCGCGCGAGATAGATGGGATAGGCGCCTTCATCGGCGGGTCCGCCGCCGCGTGTGGTTACGCCGGCATTGCCTGTTCCTGTTTCGGAGAAGCCGAACGGTTTGTCGTGAGCGATGGCGAAGGTAATGGCCGCTGGAATGCCCCAGCCTCGCTGCGGATTCCAGCGATCTGTCGCCGGGTAGTCCCACAGGTGCTGGCGGTTCTCTGCGTTCGCGAGCCAGCTGGCGAGAGAAACATTGGTGCCGCTGGTCCAATCGTAATATGCCGTTTCATCCGCGGAGCGCGTCGCGTTCCAGATCGGGCTGTATGCGGTGGGCGCGATGATGTCGACGTAACTATCGCCGGGATAACTGCTCTCTGCAGGCACCACTGGGTTCGCGTATGACGCAGTGGGGCTCCACACGGTTTCGATCGTCATGCCGTGAGCAATGGCGTAGTTGTGTGCGAGCGTGGCGACGTGTCGCCAGGCTGCGATATAAGCCGCGCGCGTCGCTTCGCTGCGCACCTGCCAGCCGTACCAGTTGCCGTTTTGTTCCCAGCCAAGGCGCAGGTACAGCTTGCGAAAGCCCTGGTTGCGGAATGTATCTAGAATCGCCGGCCACACGCGATGTTTGCCGGTCGCTGCATCGTCGACGTCGTACTTGCCGGCGGCGATGTCATTCATCATCTGCACCGCCGCGGCTTCGCTGTATTTGCCGTAGTTCGGATCGTTCGCAGGCAGATTGAGCCGATAGGCGCGATGGTCGTCGCTCAGGCCGAGGCTGACCAGCGGAGTGATATCCGGTCGGCCTTCGGCGTCCAGCCGGTTCAGATTTTCCGCCGAGCACAGTTTCTTGAGCTCACCCACGGCCCAGGCCGCATTGTTTCTCCACTGTGCATCGTAGGTGCCCGCACTCCAGATCGGCTCGCGATAATCGATGAAGATGTTGGTCGAGGCAGGCTGCTGCTTGACTGTTCGAACAAACGCTTCGTACCGCGGCTGGGCTTTGCTGGGCGTGAAGTCGCCCATGAAGAACCCGATGCCCGCGGACTGATCCTGCGCGTGCACGCTCATCGCGAGCATGAGCGCCGATACAGCAAACAAAAAGAATCTCGCTTTCATGTGCAGCTCCGTGCAACTCACATCGTCGTGAGTGGGATTCGCCGCCATGGCGTGAGCGAGATTCAGAGAAAAGCGCGCGGATTTGCCGACAAATATTCGAATCAGGGAAAGCGCGCGATGACCTGCCGGCAGCCATCTGACGTCGCTGCTTGCGGACGCCCGTCGTGCGTCAAATCGGAGCACGCAACCATATCGTGAAGAAGGCATCGGTCCGCGATGTGCGCAAAAATCTCGTCGTTTGCTCGTTGTTGAAGCGCGAGTGAATCCGAATGTTTCTAAATTACAAAGGATGGATGTTCGGAGTCGCGAGTGCTTCTTCGTTCATGTTGAATCGGCGCGGAAAAACGGACCTTGCGCCATGCACGGTTCAAAGGGCGCCACCTTCCCGCCGGACCTGGCGGAATATCGATGTCCCAGGTCGTCCACGATCTCGACGCGACATTCAAAAGGCTGACCGTAGCCATAGTTCTCGTATGGCCGGAGCCGATCGAACGGAATTTCGAACGAGAAGAGAACATTCGCGGATGCGATGACCGCGTCGGCCAGCGAGTGCCTGGCAAGGTGCTGCGCGAGTTTGGTCGCGCAATGCGCTCGCACCGCTTCGATCAGGGTTTCCGATGGATCGGTTGCGGTACGATGGATGAGCTCGACGGTGAGCTCCCGTGTGCCGGTGTCGATCGCAAGCTTATAGAGCCTGCCCAGTGCCCAATAGCCGCCCACATCGTTATTGCGACTGGCAAAGGATCTTGCAAGATTGGAAACGATGCCGTGCAATTGTCTGCGCCGGCCCATTCGTTCGGTTTATTTCCAGCTGCCCGCGGCTTGCTGGGCGGCGGCGTTGGTGGGGCGGGCGATGAGGCCGGTTTGGGTGATGGAGACTTCGTAGCGGGCGCCGTCGGTCATGGGCATGTAGGCGGCGTTGCCGTAGACGGCGTCGACGAACGGCAGGCGGGTGGGGTAGTCGAGCGTCAGCTTCCACAAGTCGAGGCCGGGATTTTCGGCGAGCGGATACACGGTGCGCTCGGCGTGGCGCTCCTGTTCGATGTCACGATAGCGGCCGCTGACGCGTTCGAGGCGATATTGAGCGTCCAGGCCGAGCAGGTTGGCCCAGCCTTTCCACTTCAGCACGCGGGCGTCGAGCTGCCACTCGTCGCCGTTCAAAACAAACATTTGAATTTCGCCGCTCGCCACCTGCGACAGCGTGGCATTGAATGTCTGCGGGCCGCGCTGTTCGAACACGATCTCGGCGACGGGGCGCTCGTGCGTCAGCCGAGCGTAGGTGTGCAGGTTCAGCGAAACGACAAACAACAATGCCGCCACCGCAAGTAACAACGTGCCCACCATGGCGCTGCCGCCGGCGGCGATGAAACGCGCCCGGAGCAGCCGCTGACACGCGAGTATCAGCAGCAGCAGTCCGAAGATGGCGATGACGAGGATGACGGCGTCGGAGATCACTTGGCGTCAAGCATCCAGCTTTTTGTAGCGGATACGATGCGGCGTATCCGCGTCCTCACCCTTGCGACGTTTGTAGTCTTCAACATACTCGGCGTAGTTGCCCTCGAACCACGTGACTTCGCTGTTGCCCTCGAACGCGAGGATGTGAGTCGCGATGCGGTCCAGGAACCAGCGATCGTGCGAGATCACGATCGCGCAGCCGGGGAAGCTCAGCAGCGCTTCTTCCAACGCACGCAAGGTTTCGACATCCAGATCGTTGGTCGGTTCGTCGAGCATCAGCACGTTGCCGCCGCTCTTGAGCACCTTGGCCAGGTGCACGCGATTGCGCTCGCCGCCCGACAGCTCGCCGATCAGCTGTTGCTGCTGGGTGCCGCGGAAGTTGAAACGGCCGACGTAGCCGCGCGACGCGGTTTCGTAGTTGCCGACGCGAATCATGTCCAGGCCACCGGAGATCTCCTGCCACACCGTGTTGCTATCGGTGAGCGACTGACGGGACTGGTCCACATACGCCATCTGCACCGACGGACCAATTCGGATCTCGCCGCTATCCGGTTTTTCCTGGCCGGTGAGCATGCGGAACAGCGTGGTCTTGCCGGCGCCGTTCGGGCCGATCACACCGACGATGCCGCCGGCCGGCAGATTGAAGCTCAGGTTGTCGAACAGCAGCCGGTCGCCGAAGCCTTTCTTGAGATTGGTCGCTTCGATCACCAGCTCGCCCAGGCGCTGGCCGGGCGGAATGTAAATTTCGTTGGTCTCGTTGCGCTTCTGGAATTCCTGCGACGACAGCTCTTCGAAGCGCTGCATGCGGGCCTTGCTCTTGGCCTGGCGCGCCTTGGGATTCGAACGCACCCATTCCAGTTCGCGTTCGAGGGTCTTGCGCAGGCCTTCCTGCTGCTTCTCTTCCACCGCCAGGCGCTTCTCTTTCTGGTCGAGCCACGACGAGTAGTTGCCCTGCCACGGAATGCCGTGGCCGCGGTCGAGTTCGAGAATCCAGCCGGCGACGTTGTCGAGGAAGTAACGATCGTGGGTCACGGCGATGACGGTGCCGGGATAGCTTTCCAGGAAACGTTCCAGCCACGCGACCGACTCGGCGTCCAGGTGGTTGGTCGGCTCGTCGAGCAGCAGCATGTCGGGCTTCGACAGCAGCAGTCGGCACAACGCGACGCGACGGCGCTCGCCGCCGGAAATTTTGGTCACATCCGCATCCCATGGCGGCAGGCGCAGCGCGTCCGCGGCGACTTCGAGCGTGCGCTCCAGCTCCCAGCCGCCTTTGGCGTCGATCGCGTCCTGTAGCTTGGCCTGCTCTTCGAGCAGCTTGTTCATTTCATCCGGATCCAGGTCTGGATCGGCGAACTTGTCGCTCACGGCGTTGAAGCGGTCGATCAGCTTCTGCACGTCGCCGACGCCTTCGATCACGTTGCCGCGCACGTCCTTGGTCGGATCGAGCCCCGGCTCCTGTTTCAGGAAGCCGATCTTGATGCCCGGCTGCGGGCGCGCCTCGCCGTCGATCTCCTTGTCCTCGCCGGACATGATGCGCAGGAGCGTGGATTTACCCGAGCCGTTCAGGCCGAGCACGCCGATCTTCGCGCCCGGGAAGAACGACAGCGAAATGTCCCGCAGGATGACGCGCTTGGGCGGCACCACCTTGGAGACGCGATTCATGGTGTAGATGAACTGGGCCATTCGACTCTCGGTTCGAAGATTGCAGCGTTGGAGCTGGGGAGGGCCGGAATGATACAGACCCGTGCTAGGCTAAAGCGATATACACCCCATGCGCGACCCAGACTCCAGCTGCCGCGTCCTGCTCGTCTCCGGCGATGAAATCGCCCGCTATGGCTTTGGCGACGGCCACCCGTTCGGCCCGGATCGCCACGAAGCCTTCATGCGCGAATTACACAATTGCGGCATGGACGGCCGGGTCCTGCGAGGCAGCGCTCGTGCTGCAACTCGCGAGGAGCTGGAGTGGTTTCATAGTCCCGCGTACGTCGATCTGGTCCGCGAGCGGTCGGTGTCCGGGCTCGGCTACCTGGATTCCGGCGACACGCCCGCGTTTCGCGGCGTTTTCGAGGCCGGAAGCTACGTCGTCGGCGCCACGCTGGTCGCGGTCGAGGCGGTGATGGCGGGCAAGGCGAAGCGAGCTTTCATTCCCATCGCCGGCTTGCATCACGCCGCTCCGGACAGCGCCGCTGGATTTTGCGTGTTCAATGACTGCGGCATCGCTGCGCATTTGTTACGCCGGCGTCATGGATTGAAGCGCGTGGCGTATGTGGACATCGATGCGCACCACGGCGACGGCGTGTTCTACGCGTTCGAAGACGACCCGGATCTGGTATTTGCGGACATTCACGAGGACGGCCGCTACTTGTATCCGGGCACCGGTCACGCGAATGAGACGGGCGCCGGCGCCGCTCGCGGCACCAAGCTCAATCTGCCGCTGCTGCCGGGCGCGAAAGACGCTGAGTTTCACGAGGCGTGGGCGCGAGTAGAGGAATATCTGCTGGCGCAACGGCCGGAATTCATCCTGTTCCAATGCGGTGCCGACAGCCTCGGCGGCGACCCGATCACCCATTTGCAATTCACCGAGGCGGCCCACGCCCACGCCGCTGCCCGGTTATGTGCCATCGCCGACCAGCTCGGCCACGGCCGCGTCGTCGGCATGGGCGGCGGCGGCTACAACCGCCGCAACCTGGCGCGAGCCTGGACGCGAGTGGTTGAGTCGTTCCTCGACAGCGAAGCCTGAAAGCCTCCCGCTACGGTTTCCCGTACAATCGGCGCCCCCACTGCCGAGGTATCCATGTTTCCCGCCAACGCCACCATCGCCAGCTTCGACCCGGAGTTGCAGGCTGCGCTCGACGCTGAGCGCGCCCGCCAGGAAGCCCACATCGAGTTGATCGCGTCCGAAAACTACGCCAGCCCGCGCGTGCTCGAAGCGCAGGGCTCGGTGCTGACCAACAAGTACGCCGAAGGCTATCCGGGCAAGCGTTATTACGGTGGTTGCGAGCATGTCGACGTCGCTGAACAGCTGGCGATCGACCGCGCCAAGAAGCTCTTCGGAGCCGCCTACGCGAACGTGCAGCCTCACTCGGGCTCGCAGGCCAACGCCGCCGCTTACCTGGCGCTGATCAATCCGGGCGACACCATCCTCGGCATGAGCCTGGACCACGGTGGTCACCTGACCCACGGCGCGAAGGTGAATTTCTCCGGCAAGCTGTTCAAGGCCGTGCAGTACGGCTTGAATCCCGCGACCGGCGAGATCGACTACGACCAGGTCGAGCGCCTGGCCCAGGAGCACAAGCCTCGCCTGGTCATCGCCGGCTTCTCCGCCTACTCGCGCGTCATCGACTGGCAGCGTTTCCGCAAGATCGCAGACTCGGTGGGCGCGTATTTCCTGGTGGATATGGCGCACATCGCCGGCCTCGTGGCCGCGGGCGTGTATCCGAGCCCGGTGCAGATTGCGGACGTGACGACGACCACGACTCACAAAACGTTGCGCGGTCCGCGCGGCGGCCTGATCCTGGCTCGCGACAACGAAGAGATCCAGAAAAAGCTCAATTCGCTGGTGTTTCCGGGCACGCAGGGCGGGCCGCTCATGCACGTCATCGCTGCCAAGGCGGTCGCGCTGCTCGAAGCGTTGCAGCCGGAGTTTGTGACATATCAGAAACAAGTGGTCGCGAACGCTCGCGCCATGGCTGCTGCGTTCATCAAGCGCAATTACAAAGTCGTCTCCGGCGGCACCGACAATCATTTGTTCCTGCTCGACCTGATCGGCCGCGACATCACCGGCAAGGATGCGGACGCGGCGCTGGGTCGTGCTCACATCACGGTGAACAAGAACGCGGTGCCCAACGATCCTCGCTCGCCGTTCGTCACCAGCGGCCTGCGCATCGGCACGCCGGCGTCGACCACTCGCGGCTTCAGGGAAGCGGAAGTTACAGATGTGGCGAACTGGATCGCCGACATCCTCGACGCCAACGGCAGCGAGGAAGCGGTGAATCGCACGCGGGCGAAGGTGGAGCAGATCTGCCGCAAGTTCCCGGTGTACGCGGCCAAGTAATGGAGCGGCTGGACTAGCGTCTCTTCGTCTATGCACTGTCCCTTCTGCAATCACGAAGAAACGAAGGTCATCGATTCGCGGCTGGCGGGCGAAGGTCAGCAGATTCGCCGTCGCCGCGAATGTTTGAAATGCGGCGAGCGGTTCACGACCTTCGAAACCGCCGAGCTGGTCATGCCTCGCATCATCAAGAGCGACTCCAGCCGCGAGCCGTTCGATGAGCAGAAGCTGCGCAACAGCTTGCTCAAAGCGCTGGAAAAACGGCCGGTGGCGAGCGAAGCGCTGGATAGCGCCGTGATGCGCATCCTTCACAGGCTGCGCGCGCTCGGCGAACGTGAGGTCCCATCGCGCCTGCTGGGTGAGATGGCGATGGAAGAGCTGCACGTGCTCGATGAAGTCGCGTACGTGCGCTTTGCCTCGGTGTATCGCAGCTTCCAGGACGTTGAAGCCTTCCGCGAAGAGATCGAGCGCATGCGCGCCCGCGCTCGCGAGACGGAAGGGCAGTTGCCGTTGTGGACCGGCGGCAGCAAGAAGAAATAATCATGTTCTCCGCCTTCGACGAGCGAATGATGCGGCGGGCGATCGAGCTCGCCCGGCTCGGTCGACACACCACGCAGCCCAATCCCGCCGTCGGCTGCGTCATCACCCAAGGCGAGCGCATCGTCGGCGAAGGCTGGCATCGCAAATGGGGCGAGCCGCACGCAGAAGTGCTCGCGTTGCAAGCAGCGGGTGAGGCGGCGAAAGGTGCGACTGCCTATGTCACGCTCGAACCGCATTCATATCAAAGCCGCACGCCGCCGTGCACAGCTGCATTGATTCGCGCCGGCGTGAGTCGCGTCGTGAGCGGCGTGCTCGACGCCAACCCCAAAGTGAGCGGCGATGGCGTTCGTCAGTTACAACAGGCGGGCATTCAAGCTGAAGTCGGCTTGTTGGCCGATGAAGCGCGCGAGCTGAATCTCGGCTTCGAGAAGCGCATGCAGACCGGCTTGCCGCGCGTGATTGTGAAATCCGCGATCAGTCTCGATGGCCGCATCGCGCTGGCAAATGGCGAGAGCAAATGGATCACGGGCGCAGCGGCGCGCGCCGATGTGCAACGCCTGCGATCGCAAATGAGCGCGGTGATCACGGGCGTCGACACCGTGCTCGCCGATGATCCGCAGTTGAATGTGCGCGATCCGGCGATCGACATGGGCGGCCGTCAGCCGCTGCGAGTCGTGCTCGACAGCAAACTGCGCACGCCGCCTGGCGCTCGCATGCTGAGCTTGCCCGGCGAAACATTGATCTTCACCAGCACGCCCACAGCTTTGCCAGCCGAGCCGTTGCGAAAAGCTTCGGCGGAGCTGGTGACTGTCGCGTTGGATCGAGACGGCCGCGTCGATTTGCATTCCGTGCTGCAGGAGCTGGGCCGGCGCCTGTGTAACGATGTGCTGGTCGAGGCCGGTCCGACCCTGGTCGGGCGGATTCTGCAGCTGGGGCTCGCGGATGAGCTGATCGTTTATATCGCGCCGGTGCTGCTCGGTTCGGATGCGCGCCCGATAGCGAATATCAATGGCTTGACGCAGTTGGATCAGGCGCAACGATATATACTTCATACCCACGATCGAATCGGCGACGACGTTCGCCTGGTGCTGCGTCGATCCGCCTAGAAGTTCACTATGTTTACTGGAATCGTTCAATCCATCGGCGAAGTGCGCGCTGTCACGCCTCGCGGCGGCGACGTCGAATTGCTCATCGGCGCGCCGGGGCTCGATCTGTCTTCCGTCGCCATCGGCGACAGCATCAGTTGCAGCGGCTGTTGTCTGACTGTCACGCGCATCGAAGGCGATGCCTTTGCCGCCGACGCGTCGATTGAAACGCTGAATGTCACGACGCTCGGTGAATGGCGCGTCGGCGCTCGCGTGAACCTGGAAAAAGCGCTGTGCGCAGGGCAGCCGCTCGGCGGCCATTACGTGACAGGTCACGTCGATGGCGTCGCGAAGGTGAGCGAGCGCACCAACGATGCACGTTCCATTCGCGTGCAGTTCGAAGTGCCCGCTCAGCTGGCCCGATACATCGCACGCAAAGGTTCGGTGTGCATCGACGGCGTGAGCCTGACGGTGAACGACGTCGACGGCGCACGCTTTTCCGTCAACCTGATTCCGCACACGCTCGAAGTGACCACTCTGGATGCCTGTCGCGCCGGCACGCGCGTGAACCTGGAAGTGGACATCATTGCGCGTTATCTCGAACGACTGAACGCTCCCGCATGAAACTGAATACGATCGATGAGATTCTGGCGGACATTCGCGCCGGCAAAATGGTCATCATCATGGACGATGAGGATCGCGAAAACGAAGGCGATCTGATCATGGCCGCGGAGTTCGTGCGCGCCGAAGATGTGAATTTCATGGCGCGCTACGCGCGTGGCCTGATCTGTCTCACGCTCACGCGCGATCGTTGCAAACAATTGCGCCTGCCGCTGATGGTCAGCGACACCAACGAGAGTCACCGCACCAACTTCACGGTTTCGATCGAAGCGGCGGAGGGCGTGACGACCGGCATTTCAGCTCACGATCGCGCGCAGACGATTCGGTCGGCAGTTCGGCGCGATGCCAAGCCGGAAGATCTGCGGCAGCCGGGACACATCTTTCCGCTGATGGCACAAGCCGGCGGCGTGCTCACTCGCGCCGGCCACACCGAAGCCGGTTGCGATCTCGCGCGTCTCGCCGGCGTCGAGCCTGCGGCTGCGATCGTGGAGATCTTGAACGACGACGGCACCATGGCGCGTCGCCCGGATCTGGAGAAGTTCGCGCAACGTCACAACCTCAAGATCGGCACCATCGCCGACCTGATTCGCTACCGGTTGGAAAAGGAACGTTCGGTGGAGCGCATCGCCGAGCAGCTGGTGCAGACCGATGTCGGCCAGTTCCGGATGTTTTGCTACGAGGATCACGTCAATCGCACCGTGCATCTGGCGCTGGTCTCGGGCGATCTGAAGCAGCAGGCCAAGCCGCCGCTGGTGCGCGTGCATTTGAAGAACACGCTTGGCGATGTGGTTGGCATTCACGAGCCGGCGCTCGGCTGGCCGTTGCGCTCGGCGATGGAGCGGATCGCGAAAGAGGGGCACGGGGTGATCGTGATCCTGCGGCCCGAAGAGACGCCGCGCAGCCTGATGGAGCAGGTGCAGGCCATCAGCCGGCCAGAGGTTGCCGGCACCCCGCGTCATGTGGGCATCGAGGTGCTGCGCACCTATGGCATCGGGGCGCAGATTCTGCGCGATCTCGGCATCAGCCGGATGCGCGTGCTGTCGGCGCCGAAGCAGATGCTCGGCCTGTCCGGCTTCGACCTGGAAGTGGTCGAGTACGTCGATAACTGACCGCCCGACCTAAGTCGCTGGCCTCACTGGCAAAATCTCGTGGTGTAACCGAAAAGGTTACGCCACCGTTATACTGCGCGCCGCCGATCCGAAGCGGCGCCAACTCTTTCACCCCCATGGATTCCATCAAGACCCTCGAAGGCGACCTGCAATGTCGCGAGCTGCGTTTTGCCGTGCTGGCTGCGCGCTTCAACGAATTCATCGTCGACCAGCTGGTCAAAGGCGCGGTCGAGACGCTTCGCCGCCATGGTGCGAGCGACAAGCAGATCGAAATCGTGCGTGTGCCGGGTGCGTTCGACATGCCTGTCGTGGCTCGCAAGCTGGCGCTGAGCAAGCGCTATGACGCCATCGTCGCGCTGGGCGCGGTGATCAAAGGCGCGACGGCACATTTCGATTACGTTGCGGGTGAATGCGCGGGCGGACTTGCTCGCGTCGCGAATGACACCGGCGTTCCCGTTGCCTTCGGCGTGCTGACCACCGACACCATCGAACAAGCCATCGAGCGCGCCGGCACCAAGGCCGGCAACAAAGGCGCGGACGCCGCTGTTACCGCACTCGAGCTGGCGAACCTGTTGAGAAAGATCGAGAGCTGATGACCGACTCGCCTCCCAAGAAAGCCGCGCGTGGCTCACGCGCTCGTTCCATTGCGCGCAAGCTGGCGATGCAGGCCCTGTATCAATGGCAGCTGACCCAGCAGCCCGCGGTCGAGATCAAACAACAGTATCTCGAAGACGAAGAGTCGGCCGGCGTCGATGAGGAGCACTTCACCGAGCTGCTCACTCAGTGCATCGAGCAACAGGCGGCGATCACTGGCGCGCTGAAGCCGTTCATCGATCGTCCGCTCGAACAGCTCGATCCGGTCGAGTCGGCGATCCTGATGATCGGCATGTACGAGCTGCGCGAGCGTCTGGATATTCCCTATCGCGTCGTCATCAACGAGGCGGTCGATCTGTGCAAGCGCTTCGGCGCGACGGATGCGCACAAGTACATCAATGCGGTACTCGATCGCGCGGCGAAAGAGATTCGCGCTGCCGAACGGTAATAGCCCCACGGTCACTCTCACATGAGCCTGGGAGAGTTCGACATCATCGCTCGCTACTTCGCTCGCAAGACCGAGCGCGGCGATGTATTGCTCGGCATTGGCGACGATGCGGCGGTGCTGGACTCGCAGCCGGGCCGCAAGCTCGTCGTCGCGATGGATACCATCGTCGAAGGCGTACATTTCCCGGTCGACACTGATGCCGCCGACATCGGCTATCGCGCGTTGGCCGTGAATCTCAGCGATCTCGCCGCGATGGGAGCGGAGCCCGCGTGGATGACGTTGTCGCTGTCGTTGCCGCGCGCGAACGAGCAATGGTTGAGCGGCTTTGCCAGCGGCTTGTTCGAGCTCGCCAAGGATTACAACGTCGCGCTCGTCGGCGGCGACACCGTGCGCGGTCCGTTGGTCATCACCGTTCAAATCGCCGGCTGGGTCGAGAGCGACGGCTGGTTGACGCGCTCCGGTGCAAAGCCGGGCGACCTGTTGTTTGTTTCAGGCATTCCCGGTGAAGCCGCCGGCGGGCTCGCCGTCATTCAGCGACGGATGATGGGCGGAGAGGCGGCTTCATTCCTGAAGCATCGTTTCTTACGCCCACGGCCTCGCATCGAGTTGGGCCGACAGCTGCGCAACTTCGCCAACGCCGCGATGGATGTTTCCGACGGCCTGCTCACCGACCTGAAGAAACTTTGTGCCGCAAGCGGCTGCGGCGCGCAGCTGAACGTCGACGCGCTGCCTGAATCGCCTGCGATGCAAGAGCTGTTTGAAGCCGACGATTGCTGGCAATACGCGCTTGCCGGCGGCGACGACTATGAACTGTTGTTCACGCTGCCGCCCGAACGCGCCGCTGCCTTGCGCACCACGCTGCAGTTACAGCAGCGAGTGACGCAGATCGGCGTCATCACTGCGGAGCCGGGCGTGCAATGTTTGCTCAACGGTCAGCCGTTCAGGATCAAACGCGGCGGCTACGATCACTTCGCCGCCAGCGAGGGCGACTGAACATGAAGTGGAGCGCGGATCCAAAGTTGATGCGCGAGCCGGTGCATCTGATCGCGTTCGGCTTCGGCGCCGGCCTGAGCCCATGGGCGCCCGGCACGTTCGGGACGCTCATCGCAGTTCCGATCGTGCTGTTTGTGATGCAGTTCGGCCTGGTGGCGCATCTGGTTTTTGCACTCTGTGCGTCGCTTTTCGGAATATACGTTTGCGGCGAGAGTGCGCGGCGCCTGGACGTTCACGATCACCCCGGCATCGTGTGGGACGAGATCACTGGATTCGCGCTCACCATGCTCACCGTGCCGGCGAATTCCGCCGGAGGCGGAGCACAGTTGATTTACTGGACCGTGGCCGGGTTCACACTGTTCCGCGTGCTGGATATCTGGAAGCCCTGGCCGATCCGGGAGGCTGATCACAGTCTGCGCGGCGGCCTGGGAATTATGCTTGATGACATCCTCGCGGGCATTTTCGCGGCTGCGATCTTGCTCGGACTGCGGATGATCCTCTAGTTTCGCTCGCCTGAAGCGGGCGATATTCCGGCTACGTGAGCACCAAGTGAGCCCCAGTAGTGAGATGGGCGGTCTGATGGCACAGCGCGGCGCCACACGCGAGCAGCGCATTCCCGAGAAAATCGGGAAATACGTCATCGTCAAAGAAGTCGGTCGCGGCAGCACCGGCGTCGTCTATCTGTCCCACGATCCTTATTACCGCCGCGACGTCGCGATCAAGGTTTACAACCTGGAATCGCACGACGAGGACCGCGCGCGCGTCACGCGCAAGATGTTCCTGTCCGAAGCGCACATGGTCGGTATGCTCCAGCATCCGAACATCCTGCCGATCTTCGACGCCGGCGAAGAGAACGGTCAGTACTACATCGTCACTGAACACGTTCATGGTGCGCGTACGCTGTCGGCGTACTGCAAGCCGGACAACCTGCTGCCCGTCGATGACGTCGTCGAAGTGATGTACAAGTGCGCCAAGGCGCTGCACTACGCACACAGCCGCGGCGTGATCCATCGCGACATCAAGCCGTCGAACATCATGCTCACGCAGGCGAACGACGTGCGCATCATCGACTTCGGCATCGCGCTGGTCGCCGACTCGGAGATCTCGCGCATCGAAGGCATCGCCGGCAGCCCTTCTTATATGTCGCCCGAGCAGGTGCAGTCGCTGGAGATCACCAATCGCTCCGACCTGTATTCGCTCGGCGCCGTCCTGTATGAAATGTTGACCGGTTTCCGCCCGTTCCGCGGCGGCAATCTTTCCAAGCTGCTGCACCAGATCGTGTATGCAACCGCGCAGCCGATTCACTCCTTGCGGCCGGACATTCCGGAAGTGCTGGAGAATTCGGTCGCCAAGGCGTTGCAGAAGGATCCGGCCAAGCGTTATCGCAACGGCCTGGAGCTGGCGGCGGACCTGACGAGAGTTCACCAGGCGCTGCGCGACGGCACCTCGAAGCTCGATCGCCAGGAACAGTTTTCCATCCTGCGCACGCTCAAGTTCTTCCACGACTTCTCGCAATCGGAAATCCTCGAAGTGCTGCGCGCGAGCACCTGGCAGGACTACGAGCAGGGCGAGGAGATCGTCAAGGAAGGCGAGATGGACGATCGTTTCTACGTCATCGTCTCCGGCAGCGTCGGCGTCATGAGGAATGGCAACGCGGTCGGCCAGCTGGATGCGGGCGACTGCTTCGGCGAGACGAGCTACGTGCGCGGGGCCAAGCGGCTTGCAACCATCAAGGCATTGTCGAATGTGACTTTGATGAAGGTGAGCTCGACTCTGCTGGAGCAGAGCTCGGCGGCGTGTCAGCTGCGATTCAACAAGGTGTTCCTGCGCAGTCTGATCAGCCGCCTGCAGAGTCCGAACTAATCACGGTTAACGGCATGGGGGCATGCGACAGCCGGGCGTCTTCATGGCGTCCGGCTGTTTTTTCTTACAGCCCGACGACCTCGTCTTTGTCTTTTTCGATCAGCGCGTACGCCGAATGATTGTGGATGGACTCGAAGTTCTCGGCTTCGACCACGTACGCGCGGATGCGCTCTTCGTTGTTCATGCGAACGGCCACATCGCGCACGATGTCCTCGACGAACTTCGGATTCTCATACGCGCGCTCAGTCACGTACTTCTCATCCGCGCGCTTCAAGATGCTGTAGACCTCGCACGAGGCTTCTTCTTCGGCGATGTCGATGAGCTCTTCGAGCCACATATGACCATCGACCTTCGCCTTGATGGTGATGTGCGAACGCTGGTTGTGCGCGCCGTACTTGGAAATATCTCGTGAGCACGGGCACAGGCTGGTCGCAGCGACGACCACCTTGAGCCACAACTCCGGCTTGCCGTTGTGCAGCTCGCCGATCAGCGACGCTTGATAGTTCATCAAGCTCTCGACGCCCGAAACCGGCGCCTTTTTCATTACGAAGAACGGAAAGCTCATTTCGATGTGACCGGACTGCGCGTTCAGCTTCTCGGTCATCTCCGCCAGGATGTCTCGAAACGTCTCGACGGAAATCTCGCGCTCATTCATGTGCAGCACTTCGGCGAAGCGCGACATATGGGTGCCCTTGAAGTTGTGGGGCAGGGCCACGTACATATTGAAGTTCGCGATCGTGTGCTGCTCGACGCTGGCGCGATCCTTCACGCGCACCGGGTGATAGACATCCTTGATGCCGACCTTGTTGATCGGAATGCGGCGCGAATCGGCGCGGGCCTGCACGTCCTCGATGGACGTGGGGGCGGCAGGGGGAACGCTGGAGGGCAAAGTCGACATGGGGTGGGGACTATCTGGGTTGGGGGCAGTATAAAACAAGCCCTCCCGAACCCGTCCGCCCGTCCGGGAAATACTGAAATGCCTGAAAGTAACCGTCAACCGCCGACGGCCAGGCGCTTTTCGCCCTGCCACCAGCGCGTCACTGCAGCTTCCACCGACGCGTAATCCAGCCCGGCGGCTGCCAGGCAGTCCTCGCGCGAGCCGTGCTCGATGAAGCGGTCCGGGATGCCCAGATTGAGGGTGGGCGGGATGTGGCCGTGGGCCGTCAGGCATTCGGTGATCGCCGAGCCTGCGCCGCCCGCGACGACGTTTTCTTCCACCGTGATCAGCGCCCGATGGCTGGCGGCAATGCGCACGATCAGCTCTTCATCGAGTGGTTTGATGAAGCGCAGGTTCACCACCGTCGCATCCAGTTTCTCGGCGAGCCGCTCGCACAGCGGGACCATCGCGCCGACCGCAATGATCGCAAGCCCGCTGCGGCCTTCACGACGCACCTGGGCTTTGCCGATCGGCAGCGCCCGCATGTTTGCTTCGATGACTGCGCCCGGCCCCTGGCCACGCGGGTAACGAACCGCCGCGGGAAGATTCGACTGCACGGCCGTGTACAGCATCTGGCGACATTCGTTTTCATCCGCCGGCGCCATCACGATCAGGTTCGGAATACAGCGCAGGAAAGAAATATCGAAGCTGCCCTGGTGAGTCGCGCCGTCGCCGCCGACCAGGCCGGCGCGATCGACCGCAAACGTCACCGGCAAATTCTGGATCGCCACGTCGTGGATCAGCTGATCGTACGCGCGCTGCAGGAACGTCGAGTAGATCGCGACCACCGGCCGCAATCCTTCGCATGCCATGCCCGCCGCCAAAGTCACCGCGTGCTGTTCGGCGATCGCGACATCGAAGTAACGTTTCGGGAAGCGCTTGGAATATTCCACCAGCCCCGAGCCTTCGCGCATTGCCGGCGTGATCGCGACCACTTTCGGATCGGCCGCCGCCATGTCACAAACCCATTGCCCGAACACTTGTGAGTAGCTCGGGCCGGTGACTTTTTCTTTGAAGATCACGCCGCTCTTGGGATCGAACGGACCCGGGCCGTGCCACTTGATCGGATCGGCTTCGGCAGGCGCGTAGCCCTTGCCCTTGCGCGTGATTACATGCAGGAACTGCGGACCTTTCAGATCGCGCACGTTCTTCAGCGTCGCGACCAGCGCGTTGACGTCATGACCGTCGACGGGCCCAATGTAGTTGAAGCCCATCTCTTCGAAAATCGTGCCGGGCAGCACCATGCCTTTCATGTGTTCTTCGGAGCGGCGCGCCAGCTCCCACACCGTCGGCATGCGCTTCAAAACTTTCTTGCCGCCCTCGCGCAACGTTGCATACAACTTGCCCGACAGCACGCGCGCGAAGTAATTCGAGAACGCGCCGACGTTCTCGGAGATCGACATATCGTTGTCGTTGAGAATGACCAGCATGTCGACGTCCAGGCTGCCGGCATGATTCAGCGCTTCGAACGCCATGCCGGCGCTCATCGCGCCATCGCCGATCACGGCGACGACTCGACGCTGCTCTTGTTTGCTCGCGGCCGCGAGCGCCATGCCGAGCGCCGCGCTGATCGAAGTGCTGGAATGCCCGACGCCGAAAGTGTCGTACTCACTTTCGCTGCGAGTCGGGAACGGCGCGAGGCCATTCTTTTGCTTGATCGTGTGCAATTGATCGGCGCGACCGGTGAGCACCTTGTGCGGATAAGCCTGGTGCCCTACGTCCCACACCAGACGGTCGTGCGGCGTATCGAAGACATAATGAAGCGCGACTGTGAGCTCGACCGTGCCCAGCCCGGCGGCGAAATGCCCGCCCATCTGACTCACCGTGTCGATCAGGTACTGACGCAATTCCGCGGTGACTCGAGTGAGCTCCTGGGGCGGGAGCTGACGCAAGTCGGCTGGTGACTTGATGGCAGCCAGCAACGGATGAGGCGTGGCGGAATTCATGAACGGGAGAGTCTACAGTAAAGCGGGTGGGCGATAGCTGGTGCGGGTGGGCTGGCTGGTGACGAACGACGGATCAATTGTGGCGCGGGCGGATTCGTTTCGGTGATTTCTTTGCTTTCAGTATTTTCGCAGCACCAGCCAGTCCGACATCGACGCCAGCGGGGCCGGTTTCAGGCCCGGGGTCGACAGCGCGGTGAGGGCGCGAGCGTGCAATTCATGCATGCGCTGCCGGGACGCTTCGATACCTGCAACCGACGGATACGTCGGCTTGTCTCGTGCGCTGTCCGCGCCGGTTGCTTTGCCGATGACGCTGACGTCGCCCTCAACGTCCAGCAGGTCATCCTGAATCTGGAAGGCGAGGCCGATGGCACGAGCGTATTCATCCAGCGCCTGCGTGATGGTTTCGGAAAGATTCGGCGCGCAGGCGGCGGCCATCATCACGCATGTATGAATCAAAGCGCCGGTCTTGCGAACGTGCATCTCTTCGACTTCGGCCGGCGATAACTTGCGGCCGATCGCGGCGAGGTCGAGCGCCTGGCCGCCCGCCATTCCGCGGGTGCCGCTGCCTTCGGCGAGCAGCTGCACGAGCTGCAAACGAATGCGTGCGTCGGCCGGCAAGCCAGAACCGGTCGCGAGCAGCTCGAACGCCAGGACTTGCAACGAGTCGCCGACCAGAATCGCGGTCGCTTCATCGAACGCTTTGTGACAAGTCGGCCGGCCACGACGCAGATCGTCATCGTCCATCGCCGGCAGATCGTCGTGAACCAGCGAGTACGCATGAATCAGCTCGACCGCGCAGGCCGCGCCGTCGAGGTTGGATTCGTCGATGCCGAGCGCCGCGCCGGTGGCATAAACGAGCGCCGGCCGCACGCGTTTGCCGCCGCCGAGCACGCTGTATCGAATCGCTTCGTGCAGCCGCGTGGGCTGCGTGTCTACGGAAGGAAGGCGAGCAGACAGTTCGCTTTCGACGCGGGCCTGCCAGCGCTGCAACTGAGCGGCAAAGTCCGGCTGCCGTGCCGGCGAAGGCTCGACGAGCCTGGAAGGAGCGACCATCGGGAACTAGCGCTCGTTGTCTTCGTCGCTGTCGAAGGGGGCCGCGGCGAATTCGTCGGCGCCGCTTCTTCGCAGCAGGATCTCGACCTTTTGCTCGGCCTGCTTGAGCGCGCCCTGGCACGCACGCGTGAGCTGCACGCCGCGCTCGAAGTGGCGCAGCGAGTCGTCCAACGACAGGTCGCCCTGCTCGAGCTTGTCGACGATCGATTCCAGCTCGGCCAGCGAGCGTTCGAAGTCGGCCGTGGGTTCGGCGACAGGTTCGGCGGATGGAGTTTTGCTGGTCACGATTTGAAAGAGGCGCGGAAAACACCGACAGCAAGGGCGCGCGAGCGCGGCAAGCTTGCACGCGCGGCCAGAGCGGGTCAACCACGTGGGTTGGGCTCGATCGGCCCTTGATATCGAGCGGCGATCGGCGTTGACTCTGTGCCCTCCAAAGGACTAGATTGCGTTTGATTAGACTTTGTCTAACGGCCCATTTGTCTAACAGCCAAGTCGAACGGCAAAGTCTCAATCAAAAGATTCCGCACACTTCCGACACCCGCCGGCATTTGAGGTGAGCTGCAATGAAGAATCTCAAGGGCACGAATACCGAGAAGAATCTGAAAGACGCCTTCGCGGGCGAATCGCAGGCCAATCGTCGGTACCTTTATTTCGCAGCCAAAGCCGACGTGGAAGGCTTCAACGATGTCGCCGCGGTATTCCGCTCGACGGCTGAAGGCGAAACCGGCCACGCGCACGGCCATCTGGAATATCTCGAAGCGGTTGGCGATCCGGCCACCGGCCTGCCGATCGGCCCCACCGGCGCCAACCTGAAAGCGGCGATCGCGGGCGAGACGCACGAGTACACCGATATGTACCCCGGCATGGCCAAGCAGGCCCGCGACGAAGGCTTCGAGGAAATCGCCGACTGGTTCGAGACGCTGGCCAAGGCCGAGCGCTCGCACGCGAATCGCTTCCAGAAGGCCTTAGACACGCTGTAACAGGCGTGTCCGAACAAAAACAGTCCGTCACGCTGTCCTCGCCCGGCGGTCCAGCCCGCGAGGGCAGCCTCGACGCGCCCACGCGGCATCCGATCGCGTGGCAAGATCCCGAATACGGCAACGAAGCGGCGCTGTTCAAGGAGCTCGAACGCATCTTCGACATCTGCCACGGCTGTCGCCGCTGCTTCAGCCTGTGCAATTCATTTCCAACGCTGTTCGATGCGGTCGACGAGACGCCCACCGGCGAAGTCGAGGGCGTCGACAAGAAGGTGTACTGGGAGGTCGTCGACCACTGTTACCTGTGCGACATGTGCTACATGACCAAGTGTCCGTACGTGCCGCCGCACCCGTGGAACGTCGACTTCCCGCACTTGATGCTTCGGGCCAAGGCTTACAAGTTCAACCATTCGCCGGAAGGCGCGAGACCCGTCACCGCCCGCGACAAGATTCTCAGCGCGACCGATCTGGTCGGCAGCATCGCCGGTATTCCGGTGATCGCCGAAGCGGTGAACGCGATCAACAAAACCGAGTTCGGCCGCAATATGCTCGATCGCACACTCGGCGTGCACCCGAAGGCGCCGGTGCCTGAATATCACAGCAACACCTATCGCAAGCGTCACGCCGCGAAAGAACATCCGCGGATCGAACCCAAGCCTGCCGGCGACACGCACGGCAAAGTTGTTCTGTTTGCGACCTGCTACGGCAATCGCAACGAACCCGAGCTGGCCGAAGATTTAACCGCCGTGTTCGAGCACAACGGCATCGCCGTCACTATCGCGGCTCGCGAGCGCTGCTGTGGCATGCCGAAGCTGGAATTGGGCGATCTCAAAGCCATCGAGCAGCTGAAGAACGACAACATTCCCGAACTCGTCAAATGGGTGGACCAGGGCTGGGACATCGTGACGCCGGTGCCTTCGTGCACGCTGATGTTCAAGCAGGAGCTGCCGTTGATGTTTCCGGACGATCCGCAGGTCATCAAGGTGCGCGACGCGATGTTCGATCCGTTCGAATATTTGTGGGCACGCTATCGTGCCGGCCTGATGAGCACGGAGTTTCCGAACAAGCTCGGCAAGATCAGCTATCACGTGCCGTGTCACCTGCGCGTGCAGAATCTCGGCATGAAGACGCGTGACGTGCTGATGCTGGTGCCGGAGACACAGGTCGATCCCATCGAGCGCTGCTCGGGCCACAACGGCACGTACGGCGTCAAAAAGGAATTTCGCGACGTGTCGATGAAAATCGGCCGGCCGGTATTTCGTCGCGTGAGCGACTCGGGCGCGGATCATTACTCCAGCGACTGCCCGATGGCCGGCCACCAGATCGAGTCGGGTCTCGAGCAGGCGAAACCACCGGTGCATCCGCTGACGCTGCTGCGGAGGGCGTATGGCATCTAATGGCCGGTCGGGGCACTTGGCGCGTGCGGACTTGATGAGTCTCGAACAGTACTCGACCGCGCGCGATGAATTCCGCACCCGAGTGCTGGGGCACAAGCGCAATCGCCTGGTGGCCATCGGCCCGAACGCGACCTGGCTGTTCGAGGATCGGCTGACGATTCAATACCAGGTGCAGGAGATGCTGCGCGTCGAGCGCATTTTCGAAGCCGCCGGCATTCAGGATGAGCTCGACGCGTACAACCCGCTGATCCCGGACGGCAGCAACTGGAAGGTCACGTTCCTGATCGAATTTCCCGATCCGGCCGAGCGCAAGACGCGGCTGGCCGGGCTCAAGGGCATCGAGGACCGCTGCTGGGTGCAAGTGGCCGGCTGCGAGCGCGTGTTTGCGATTGCCGACGAAGACTTGGAGCGGGAGAACGAGGAGAAAACCTCCTCGGTGCATTTCCTGCGTTTCGAGCTGTCGCCGCCGATGGCCGCCCAGGTGAAAGCGGGCGCGCAGATCAGCGTCGGCATCGACCATCCCAACTACAACTACGAAGTGTCGCCGCTCGGCGCCGCCCACCGGGACTCGCTGGCGCAAGACCTGGTCTGAACCGGCGCCGCGAATCCTGGCTGGATGTACAGCCGAATTCGCGTGCTAGAATCCGCGCCGCTTTGAATCCCGACCTCGCCAATCTTTAGCTCGTTACCCGATGGCACAATCGTATAACGCCTCCGACATCGAAGTTTTGAGCGGACTCGATCCCGTGCGCCGGCGTCCCGGCATGTACACGGACACGAGCCGGCCCAACCATCTCGCCCACGAAGTCATCGACAACTCCGTCGACGAAGCGCTGGCCGGCCACGCCAAGCGCATCGACGTGAAGGTGTTCAAGGACGGCTCGCTGGAAGTCGCCGACGACGGCCGCGGCATGCCCGTGGACATCCATCCAAAGGAAAAGGTGAGCGGCGTCGAGCTGATCCTGACCCGCCTGCACGCCGGCGGTAAGTTTTCAGACAAGAACTACAAGTTCGCCGGCGGCCTGCACGGCGTCGGCGTCTCGGTCGTCAACGCGCTGTCCAAAAAGCTCGAAACCTGGATCAAACGCGACGGCCAGGAGTACCACATCAGTTTCGCCTCCGGCAAAGCCGCCTCGAAACTGAAGGTGGTCGGCGAGGCAGCCAAGAAGGACCGCGGCACGCGCGTGCGCTTCTGGCCGGATGCGAGTTATTTCGAAGCGCCGAGCTTCTCGGTGCCCAAGCTCAAGCACGTGCTCAAAGCCAAGGCGGTGTTGTGCCCGGGCCTGCACGTCAGCCTGGATGTGGAAGGCGGCGAAAAGGAAGAGTGGCATTACACCGGCGGCCTGAACGAATACCTGCTGGAATCGCTCGGCCAGGGTGAATGGCTGCCGCAGGAGCTGTTCTCCGGCAGCATCGAAGGCGAGCAGGAAGCGGCCGAGTGGGCCGTCGCCTGGCGCGTCGATGAAGGCGTGCGCATCGAAGAGAGCTACGTCAACCTGATTCCGACCGCACAAGGCGGCACGCACGTGAACGGCCTGCGCGTCGGCCTGACCGATGCGGTGCGTGAGTTTTGTGAGTTCCGCAATCTGCTGCCGAAGGGCCTGAAGCTCGCCCCCGAAGACGTTTGGGACGGCGTGAGCTACGTGCTCTCGATGAAAATGAAAGAGGCGCAGTTCGCCGGCCAGACCAAGGAACGTTTGTCTTCGCGCGAAGCGGCGGCGTTTGTTTCCGGCGTGGTGAAGGATCAGTTCGGCCACTGGCTGAACCAGCACCCGGAATCCGGCGAAAAGATCGCGCAGCTCGCGATCCAGAGCGCACAGAATCGTTTGAAGGCGTCGAAGGCCGTGGCGCGCAAGCGCATCGTGGCCGGCCCGGCGCTGCCCGGCAAGCTTGCCGACTGTTCCTCGCAAGAGCCCGAGCGCGGCGAGTTGTTCCTGGTGGAAGGTGACTCCGCCGGCGGCTCCGCCAAACAAGCGCGCGATCGCGAATATCAGGCGGTCATGCCGTTGCGAGGCAAGATCCTGAACACCTGGGAAGTCGACGCGACCGACGTGCTCTCCTCTCAGGAGGTGCATCACATCGCAATCGCGCTCGGGGTCGACCCGGGCTCGGACAAGCTCGACGGCCTGCGTTATCACAAAGTTTGTATTCTCGCCGACGCCGACTCCGACGGTCAGCACATCGCGACGTTGTTGTGCGCGCTGTTCCTGCGCCACTTCCGTCCGCTGGTGCTCGCCGGTCACGTGTACGTCGCCATGCCGCCGTTGTTCCGCATCGACATGGGCAAGCAGGTGTACTACGCGCTCGACGATGCAGAGCGGGCCGGCATCCTGGATCGCCTGGCCGCCGAGCATCCGCGATCGAAGCCGGTGGTCACACGCTTCAAAGGTCTCGGTGAAATGAGCGCTCTGCAATTGCGCGAGACCACCATGGCGCCGGAAACGCGCCGCCTGGTGCAGCTCACCGTCGATGCCAAAGACGAAGCGGACTCCATGCTCGACATGCTGCTCGCGAAAAAACGCGCCAGCGATCGCCGCGAATGGCTGGAAACCAAGGGCAATCTCGCGGAAGTCATTCCGTAAGATCGTCTGCCGCCCGACCCAGAAACATTTGGATCTATGCCGACTCAACCTGCTTTGAATTTCGAAGGCATCGAGCGTCAGCCGCTCAAGGCCTTTACCGAGAAGGCGTACCTCGACTATTCGATGTACGTCATCCTCGACCGCGCGCTGCCTCACATCGGCGACGGCTTGAAACCCGTTCAGCGCCGCATCGTCTACGTGATGAGCGAGCAAGGCTCGTGGCAGGCCGCCAAGCACAAGAAGGCGGCGCGCGCCATCGGCGACGTCATCGGTAAATATCATCCGCACGGCGACTCGGCTTGTTACGAAGCCATGGTGCTGATGGCGCAGCCGTTCTCGTATCGCTATCCGCTGGTCGACGGCCAGGGCAACTTCGGCCATCCCGACGATCCGAAGTCGTTCGCCGCCTATCGTTACACCGAAGCGCGCCTGACCAGGTATTCGGAGCTGCTGCTGTCCGAACTCGGCCAGGGCACCGTGGACTGGATCCCGAACTTCGATGGCACGATGGAAGAGCCGAAGCTGCTGCCGGCGCGCGTGCCAAATATTTTGTTGAACGGCACGACCGGCATCGCGGTCGGCATGGCGACCGACATTCCGCCGCACAACCTGCGCGAAGTCGTCTCTGCCTGTATTCGTTTGCTCGAAGATCCGGACACGCCGCTGCGCGAGCTGATGAAGGACGTGAAGGGCCCGGACTTCCCTACGGGGGGCGAAATCATTTCGCCCAAGGCCGATATCAAACAAATCTACGAAACCGGCAACGGCTCGATCCGCGCCCGCGCCACCTACGAGCTGGAAGACGGCGAGATCGTCATCACGCAGCTGCCTTACCAGGTGTCGGGCTCGAAGATCCAGGAGCAGATCGCCGCGCAGATGAACGCGAAGAAGCTGCCGATGGTCGAGGACATCCGCGACGAGTCCGACCACGAGCATCCGACGCGCATCGTCATCGTGCCGAAGTCCAACCGCGTCGACCAGGTGGAGCTGATGAACCACTTGTTCGCCACCACGGACCTCGAACGCACCTATCGCGTGAACCTCAACATCATCGGGCTGGACGGCCGCCCGCGGGTGATGGGGCTGAAGTCGCTGCTCGAAGAGTGGCTGACGTATCGCATCGACACCGTGACGCGTCGTTTGAAGTGGCGCTTGGAGAAGGTGCAGAGCCGTCTGCACATCTTGGAAGGCTTGCTGGTCGCGTATCTCAACCTCGATGAAGTGATCCGCATCATTCGTCGGGAGGACGAGCCGAAGCCGGTGCTGATGAAGCGCTTCAAGATCACCGAGATCCAGGCCGATGCGATTCTCGACACGCGCCTGCGCCACCTCGCCAAGCTGGAAGAGATGAAGATCCGCGGCGAGCAGGACGAGCTGCTGCAGGAGCAGGACAAGCTGGAGAAGCTGCTCGGCAGCAAGGCCAAGCTCAAGAAGCTGGTGCGCGAGGAGCTGGAGTCGGATGCGAAGGAATTCGGCGACGATCGTCGCAGCCGCATCGTTGAGCGCGCTGCTGCTGTTGCCATTGATGAAACATCGCTGGTGACCAGCGAGCCGGTGACCGTCGTGCTGTCCGAACGCGGCTGGGTGCGCTCGGCGAAAGGTCACGAGATCGATCCAGAATCGCTTTCATACAAAACCGGCGATGCGTTCCGCGCCGCTGCCAAGGGCAAGAGCACGCAGCAGGCGATCTTCCTCGACAGCACCGGGCGCACGTACACGCTCATCGCTCATTCGCTGCCGTCGGCGCGAGGTAATGGCGAGCCGTTGTCAGGTCGCCTCGATCCGCCTGAAGGCGCGACGTTTGCTGGTGTCGTGATGGGCGAGGCGGAAGAGAAATGCGTCCTGGCGTCGGATGCGGGCTACGGCTTCGTCGTGAAGCTCGAAGAGCTGCAGTCACGTAATAAAGCGGGCAAGGCTGTTCTGAAAGTCCCTGACGGCAGCGGCGTCTGCGCGCCCGCCATGATCCCTGCCGAGGACGATGCTTTGCTGTGCGCCGTGAGCAGTGAAGGCAAGATGCTGGTGTTCCCGGTGAAGGATCTGCCCGAGCTGCCCCGAGGCAAGGGCAACAAGATCTTCGGCATCTCCGGCAAAGGCGACGAAAAGCTCGCCGCCATCGCGGTGATCACCAAGGCGCAAAACCTGGTGGTGCGCTCCGGCGATCGCAAGATGACCATCAAGTACTCCGACCTCAAGGAATACCGCGGCGAACGCGCTCAGCGCGGCGCTGTGCTGCCGAGAGGGTGGAGGAAGGTCGACCGGTTGGATGTGGAGACGCCGGCCTGAACTCGATGAAACCCTGATTCGATCACGCCGCCGATGCCGCCGATGACTGCGCCGGAAATGGTGTTCTTCGGCCTGGGGATGTTGTTCTTGTTATTGGTCGCCTTGCGGCCGATGCAGGTTTTTCGGGTGCTTTCCTATGGGCGTCGGTTCGGTCCCGGCGAGCCCATGCCGCGTGCCATCAGAATCATTCAGATGATGGCCGCAGCAGGGGCGGTCATGATTGCCATCGGCTTCGTCGTCGACGTCATCCAGCGGCTCTGAGCGTCAGCCCATTACCACCTGCTCGGGTTCATTCACGAAATAGCCTTGGATGAACTCGATGCCGAGCTGCCACAGCACGGCCATGGTGTTGGCGTCTTCGACGCGCTCGGCAATGGTGCCGACTTTGCGAGCCTTGGCCTGCTCGACCAGGTCCTTCACGCGCTGCTGCAGATTCTGATCGACTGCCAGCCCCTGCATCAGCGTGCCGTCGACCTTGACGAAGTCGATGGGCAAATGTGAGATCAGCCGCAGCGGATCGCGGCCGGTGCCGAAGTGCTCGACGGCGAAGCGGAAGCCCGCTTTGCGGAGGCCAGTCGCAAGCTCGGTGGTATCGGCCAGATATTCGGTCGCGATCTGCTCGCCGATCTGGAACGCCAGCCGCCCCGGCTCGACGCGCGTGGCTTTGAGCTGGTTCGACAGCCACTGCAGCAGCGACTTGTCGCGCACCGAATCTTTCGACAATCTCACAAACAGCTGTTTGACCGGTCTGCTGGCGCAGAACGTCATCGACGCACCGATCACCCAGCGATCGATGTTTTTCATCAAATCGTTTCTTTCCGCCGCCGCCATGAACTCCGCCGGCAGCAGTTCGCCGCCTTGCTCGTCGACCATGCGCACCAGCACATCGAACATGCCTTTGTCTTCGCCGAGCAGGCTGGCGATGGGCTGTTGCATGAGTCGGAAGCGGTTCTCCATCAGCGCCGCACGGATGCGCTTCACCCACACCTCGTCGGCAGCCCCGCGCTTGGTATCTGCTTCGCGATGATCGACGACGTTGATGCGTCCGCCGCCTGCTTGCTCGGCGCTGCGACGTGCGGTGAGCGCATCGACGAGCGCACCATTCACATCGGGATTGCGTGCGTCGATCAAGCCGACGCCGACGCTGCACGTACAGGAGATTTGTTTCTCGCCGATGCGAAAGACTTGTGCGGCGATCTTCTTGATCAGGTTGGCGGCCCACACTTCCACGTCCCGCGCGGTGCCGCGTTCCATCAACACCAGGAACGAGCCGTCGCCAAAGCGGCCGAACAGATCCGAGGCCTGCTGCGTCTCGCTGATGAACCCGGCGAACTGACCGACGAACTCTTCGACCGCGAGCGGGCCGATGTCATCGCCGATGGCATCGAGCTTGTCGGGTTGGATCGCGACCAACTGGCGCACGCCGGCTTTGATCGGCTGGCCGAGCGCTTTCTGCATGTGCTCGATGAAATGCCGGCGTTGCAAAGCGCCCGTGCTCGCATCGCGCTCCAGCGCTTCAGTGAGCTGTTCCGTGATATTGCCCGTCTCGCGCTTGCGAGCCGCGAAACACAGGCGCACCGCCGGTTCGCCATCGAACTCGGTGCGCGACAGTTCCATTTCCAACGGCACCGTCGAACCGTCGTTCAACACTGCATTCGCTTTCAACGTGTGATTCGACCACTTGCCTTGCAGGCACGCGACCAATGCGCCTTTGAGCGCAGCGTGCGCCTCGGCGTCGAATGCATCCATCAACGGCGTGCCGGTGAGTGCATCGGCATCGGTGAATCCATATAGATCGAGCCATGCGGGATTGGCGTCGACGATGATGCCTTCCTGCACGTGAGCGATGGCGTCGGCGGAGCCGGCCATGAACGATTTCAACTGATCGCGATATTCACGCGCCGAGCTGATCGTGCTGTTCAACGCACGCGCCTGCCGATGTGCTTCGAGCTCGCGCGTGACCACGAGCCGCATGCGATTGGGATTCATCAATGTGATCACATCGCGCGCGCCCTGTTGCATGGCATTCGCGATGATCTCCTCGTCGACCTGATCGCGAGCGAACAGCACCGGCACGCCGGCGCCATGTTGCTTGCACACGGTCATGACCTTGGTCATGTCCGCCGGATCGGGCCCGACGAATGCGACCAGCATGTGCGCGTTGATCTGCGCTAAGGCATCGCCGAGGTCGGTGAGCTCTTTGATCCAATTGCAGCGCACGGCGAGGCCGGCGTTGCGCAGGGTGCTGTTGATGGCCTCGACGTTATCCTGATGTCGCGTCAGGACGATCATCGGCAAGGCGCTTGGTTCGGCCAACGTTCTCTCCACCAAAGAAATTAAGCGTATGGCCCGGGGATCACGGCCGTCTTGGCCGGCGCTCCCGCGACCTCGCGCACCAGTCGGGGCACCAGGTAGCCCGGCAGCCGTGCCGTCAGCTCCCGATGCAGCTGTAACGCCCGCGCTTCGGGCATGTCGAAGTGAGCCGCGCCCTGCACCTTGTCCAACACATGCAGGTAATAGGGAAGGACCTGCGTCTCGAACAGCGCTTCGCTCAAATCGGCCAACGCCGCAACGCTGTCGTTCACGCCTGTGAGCAGGACCGCCTGGTTCAGCAACGTGACCCCGGCCTCGCGCAAGCGGGCACACGCCTCGCGCACCGACGCATCGATTTCCCGGGCGTGGTTGGCATGCATGACCACGACCTTCTGCAACCGGACCTCGCGCAGCCAGTCGAGCAATCCCCGATCGATGCGCTCGGGCAATACGATGGGATAGCGGGTATGGATTCGCAGCCGGCGCAGATGAGGGATCTCCTGCAAGGCGTCGGTCAGCTGTTTGAGCCGGCGATCGCTCAGGCTCCACGGATCGCCGCCGCTCAAAATCACTTCGCTGATCGTCGTGTCCGCGCGCAGGTGTTCCAGCGCGGGCTGCCAGCCTCGTTGAAGCGCGGATTCTTCGCCGTACGGAAAATGCCGGCGAAAGCAGTATCGGCAGTGGACCGCACAGGCCCCGGTCGCGATCAGCAACGCACGGCCGTGATATTTGTGGAGCAGGCCGGGGGCGGCACGCCGCTCCATGTCGCCGACCGGATCGCTGACGAACCCTTGGGTTTGGTCCAGCTCTGCGGCCAGCGGCAACACCTGCAGCAGCAGCGGATCGTTCGGATCGCCATGACGCATGCGAGCCACGTAGCTGCGCGGCACTCGCAACGCGAAGCCTTTCGCCGCTGCGATCGCCGGCAGGATCAGCGCCGGATCGAGCCCGAGCACCGTGCACAGCTCCGCCGGATCGCTGATGGCGTCCGCCAGCAGCTGCTGCCAGGTGGGGAGGGAAATGGGGTCGAACTGGTTTGCGTGGGAGGTTGCGGCTATCATCTGCGCCCTTTGTCGGCAGCCTTGGGATCCTGAAGGTAGGATCTGGGGCCGCTGGCGCTCATTTTCGCAGACTTTCAGCCGCGGTGCCCAATGGCCAGTTACTCCACTAATGAATTCAAGTCGGGCGTCAAAATCCTGCTCGAAGGCGTCCCGTACTCCATCGTCGAGAACGAGATGGTCAAGCCCGGCAAAGGCCAGGCCTTCAACCGCGTCAAAGTGCGCAACCTGAAGAACGGCAAGGTCACCGAGCGCACGTTCAAGTCCGGCGACACGGCCGAGGCGGCCGACGTCGTCGAAACAGAAATGCAATATCTCTACACCGACGGCGAGTTCTGGACCTTCATGAACCCCGAGTCGTTCGAGCAGTACATGGCCGGCAAGGAAGCGCTGGGCGACGGCGCGATCTGGTTGAAGGATGGCATGGTGTGCACGGTGATGTTGTGGAACGGTGAGCCGTTGAATGTGACGCCGCCGGCGCACGTTGAGCTCAAGGTCATCGAGACCGACCCCGGCCTGCGCGGCGACACCGCCACGGGTGGTGCGAAGCCCGCCAAGCTCGAGACTGGCGCCGTTGTTCGTGTGCCGCTGTTCATCAACGAAGGCGAGTACATCCGCGTCGATACCCGCACGTCCGAGTACATCGCTCGCGCCAAGGCGCCGGCGTAACGCTCACGCTCGTTACGTGGCGGCGAGCAACGCCGCCACGAACTGCTCCAGCCCCTCGCGATCGAGCTCATCGAAGCGCGCCAGCTTCGGGCTGTCCAAGTCGAGCACGCCGATCAGCTCGCCCTTCTTGACCATCGGCACGACGATCTCCGAATTCGACGCCGCATCACACGCGATGTGCCCCGGAAACTCGTGCACATCCCGCACGATCACCGTCTCGCGCCGCTGAGCAGCCGTGCCACACACACCTTTGCCAAGAGCAATCCGCACGCACGCGGGTTTCCCCTGAAACGGCCCGACGACCAGCTCGCCCTGCTTGAGCAAATAGAAACCGGCCCAGTTCAAATCCGGCAGCGACTGATACAGCAGCGCCGAGGCATTGGCGAGATTGGCGATGAAGTCGGGCTCGCCGGCGATTAATGCCGACAATTCACCGACCAGTTCCCGGTACAGCACCGGCTTGGGTTGGGTCGAATCGATGTGACTCTCGTGCATGATGGTGCAGCCAGCGGGGCTAAGGGACTGGGGCAGCTATCTTAACGTTTCAATGTGATCGCAACCGCTTCCTGATGACGAGTCACGCGTGTACCCTGCGCCGCGGCTCGATTATGAACAAGAAACATCAGCGGGACCTTTGAGCGGAATGGAGTCTGGCGCACGGAAAGAGACGGACGGCAGCATTGCCCTCGCCGAGGGTGACGACGCAACCGTCGCAGTCATTCGCCGCGAGCTGCCCCCGGGCGAACTGGTGGGGCGCTATCGCATCGTGCGTCTGCTCGGCCGGGGCGGCATGGGCTCGGTGTATCACGCCGAACGCGCCGACGATCAATATCAGCAATCGGTCGCGCTGAAAGTCGTCGAGTGGTGTCCGTCGGTGAGCGATCTGGTCGGTCGCTTTCGTTCGGAGCGGCAGATCCTCGCTCGCCTCGCGCACGTCAACATCGCGCGGCTGCTCGATGGCGGGCAGATGCAGGATGGCACGCCGTACCTGGTGATGGAGCACATCACCGGCACTCGCATCGATTACTACTGCAAGGAGCAGCGCCTCTCCACACAGGAGAAGTTGAAACTGATGCAGCAGGTGTGCGCAGCCGTGCAGTACGCGCACCAGAACCTCGTCGTCCATCGCGATCTCAAACCCTCGAACATTCTCGTCACCGAAGACGGTGTGCCGAAGCTGCTGGATTTCGGCGTCGCCAAGCTGCTGCATCCCGATGCAATCGTGAGCTCGCAGACGCAGCTGTTGGATCGCGTGCTCACGCCCGATCACGCCAGCCCCGAGCAGCTGCTCGGCGATCCGGTCGGCACGCCGTCGGACATCTATGCGCTCGGCGTGTTGTTATATGAATTGCTGAGCGGTCATCGTCCATACGAGTTCAGCAATTTGTCGAGCACCGAGATCGCACGCATCGTCAGTCTCACCAACCCGGCGCCGCCGAGTGCGCGAGTGCCCACGTCGAACGATCGACGCAGCGTAGCGGCGGAGCTGCGCGGCGATCTGGACAACATCGTGCTCAAGGCGATGCATCGAGATCCGAATCGCCGCTATCAAACGGCCGCGGCACTCGCACTCGACATCCAGAATTATCTCGACGGCCGTCCCGTGCAGGCACGGCCGGACACCTGGACCTATCGCGCCGGAAAATTCCTGGTTCGTAACGGCTGGGCAGTCGCGGGAGTCACCGCGTCGGTGCTGATGATCGGAACCATCATCGCGTTCTACACCACGCGGCTCGCCGAAGAACGCGATCTCGCGCAGCGTGAGCGCAAGGCAGCGGACAGCGTTGCCGAATTCATGATCGACGTGTTTCGTCGCGCGAATCCCAACGAACGTCGTGGCGCTGAAGTCACGGTGCGCGATGCGCTCGATGCCGCCGCGAGTCGTATCGATCGGGATCTCCTCAATCAACCGCGCCTGCGCTTGTCACTTCTGCGCAAGATGGGACAGTCGTACAGCGGCCTGGGCTTGATGCCCGAAGCGCTCGGCCTGATGGAGCGCCAGGTGAGCCTGGCGCGCTCGCAGTTCGGTGAAACCGATGCCGAGCTCGCGCGTGCGCTGGAAGCATTGGGCCACGTGCAGTATTCGATGTCGAAGTATTCGGCCGCCGAGCAGGCGTTCGGCGAAGCGGAGCTGATCCGCATCCGGCTCGGGTTGGAGCACGATGCCGAGTGGGCGCGCTTGTTACATTCCATCGCCACGAACCTGCGCGCACAACAACGCTTCGAGGAATCGATTGCCTACCATCGGCGCGCCGAAGCCAGCGCGCGAGCGCTGCCTGCATCCGAGTCGGCGACGCTGGGCAATGTGTTGCAAGGCTTCGCAGCGACGTACGGTGAATCGGGAAATTACGCCGAGGCCGAGCGTTATGCGCGCGAAGCGTTGCCACTCGTCGAAGGCGCAACCTTCGAAGGTCACGATCTGTACGCCAATGCGCTCAACACGCTCGGCACGGTGCTGCGCAGAGAATACAAGCTCGATGAGTCCGAGGCCGTGTATCGGCGCTTCGTCGCGCGTCAAACAAAGATTCTCGGCAAGGATCATTTCCTCGTCGGCCGCGCGCAAAACAACCTGGCGACGCTGTTACGAACCAAGGGCGACTATCAGGGCGCGGAACAGGCGCTGCTGGAAGCGTTGCGCATCTATACGACCGGCCGTGAGCCGGATCAGCTCGACCAGGCGATCTCACATCACAACCTCGGCGGCGTGTATCGCGAGGCGGGAGAGCTGGCCAAAGCGCTGGAGCATCTGGATAAAGCCATCGAGCTCAAACGGAATGCGACCGGCCCCGGCAGCCCGCAACTCGTCAGTTCCTTGTTGGAGAAGGCCGCGACGTTGCGCGAGTTGGGGCAGCTGCCGGCAGCGAAAGCGTCGTTCGATGAAGCGCAAACGATTGCCACGCAGAGATTCGATCGCACCGATCGACGGCACGCGTTCGTGATGCTCGAACGCGGCCGGCTGAATGCGGCGATGGGAAATCAGTCCGCGGGCGCCGGGGATTTACAAAGCGCAGTCGCAAGCTTGCGTGAACAGGAAGAACCGGGCCGCCTGGCCGAAGCGCTCTGTGCGCTTGCCGAGGTGGATGGCTCGACCGGTAAAGTGCCCGAAGCGCGTGAATTGCTTCGCGAAGCGATCACACTGCGTAAAAAGATCATGCCGGCGTCCCATCCGGCGATTGCCGCCGCCGAGCGACAGCTGACTGCGTTGAATTCGCGGTAGTCTGCGGCCGACGCCCTGGTCGGTCGATGTGCCACTCGCCAGGCAAACGCCAGTTTCAGGCAAACCCAGTTTTAGGCAAACACCAGTTTTAGGCAAAGAATGGGCGGCGGAGGACAACCTTCGCGGCGCTGGAGAGTTGATAATTCTCCCCACGCGAGCTGATTGCCCCAGGAGGAAACATGCAGCAACGCAAACTCGGTACTCGAGGTCTGACGGTGTCCGCGCTCGGATTGGGCTGCATGGGCATGAGCGCGATGTATGGAGAGCGCGACGACGTCGAATCGATTGCGACCATTCATCGTGCCATCGAGCTCGGCATCAACTTCTTCGACACCGCCGAAGTGTACGGCCCATTCATCAACGAAGAGCTGGTGGGCAAAGCGCTCAAGGGCAAGCGTGAGCAGGTCGTGATCGCGACCAAGTTCGGCTTCGACATCTCCGCACCGTACGCCAGCGCCGTGAACAGCCGGCCGGAGCACGTGCTCAAGACCGCCGATGAATGTTTGCAGCGGCTCGGCACCGATTACATCGATTTGTTTTATCAGCATCGCGTCGATCCCAGCGTGCCGATCGAGGATACCGTTGGCGCCATGGCGCAGCTGGTGAAGCAGGGCAAGGTGCGTTATCTCGGCTTGTCCGAGGCGGGCATCAAAAACATTCGTCGCGCGCATGCGGTGCATCCGATCTCGGCGCTGCAGAGCGAATATTCCTTGTGGGAGCGCAACCTCGAAGAGGAGATCATTCCGCTGTTGCGCGAGCTCGGCATCGGCCTGGTGCCGTACAGCCCGCTCGGCCGCGGCTTCCTCACCGGCAAAGCGCCGCGTCCGGAAGAGACGGGCGAGAAAGATTTCCGTCGCGGCGACCCGCGCTTCCAGGGCGAGAACTTCGATCGCAACCTGCGCCTGGTCGATGAAGTGAACCAGATCGCCAGGCGCAAAGGCGCCACCGCCGGCCAGGTCGCGCTCGCGTGGGTGCTGCACAAGGGGCCGGACATCGTGCCGATTCCCGGCACCAAGCGTCGCAAATACCTGGAAGAGAACGCCGGCGCTGCAGCTGTCTCGCTGACCGCGGAAGAGATGCAACAGCTCGATGAGATCGGCTCGCCGAAAAACGTCGCCGGCCCGCGCTACAGCGATGCCCGCTTCAAGCTGATCGACCGGGCGGTGTAGGGTTCAAGCTCGATCGAACGGGAATGCGAGCACGGCGTCGATGTGTTTGGCGCCGGTTGCGCACATCACCAGGCGATCGAAGCCGAGCGCGACGCCGGAGCATTCGGGTAGCCCATGTTCGAGCGCAGCCAGGAAGCGCTCGTCCATGGGCATCGGCGGCAATCCACGCCTGGCGCGCTCGGCGAGATCGCGTTCGAAGCGCACGCGCTGTTCGGGCGAGTTGCCGAGCTCGTGGAAGCCGTTCGCCAGCTCCAGCCCATCCATATAAGCCTCGAACCTCGACGCAACCGGCCCGCGAACTTGCGCGAGCGCTGCCTGCGAGGCTGGATAATCATAAATAAAGCTCAGCCGATCGTGACCCAGCTGCGGCCCCACCAGCGTGGCCATGATCAAATCCAAACAACCATCGCGATCGCCTCGCAGCTCGCGCGGCACGTCGATGCCCGCACTCTCCAGTCGTGCGATCAGCACCGCGTTGGGATCGTCGAACGGATCGACGCCCGCATGCAGGTGCACAGCCTCTCGATAAGTGAGCCGCTCGGAACGATCGAACGCGCGTGACGGCGGCAGCATCGCACCGATCAATCGCTCGACATCCGACATCAGCGCATGGTGATCGACGCCGAGCCGATACCACTCGATCATCGTGAACTCGGGATTGTGAAATCGGCCGCTCTCGCCGTCGCGATATACCTTGCAGATCTGCCAGATGTCCCCGCAGCCGGCCGCGAGCAAACGTTTCATCGCATATTCGGGTGACGTATGCAGAAACGTGCGCCGACCGTTCGTCGTCGCCGCCACACTAGCGAGATGAATGTCTGTGACCGCAGCGGCGCTCAGCGTGGGCGTATCGACTTCGAGCGCACGAGTTGCAGCGAAGTACTCACGGGCCGCGCGCAGCATCCTCGCTCGAATTTCGAGCGTGGCAATCGGCGCAGCGGGTCGCCAGTCGATGGTCATTTCAAGAGCCGCGCGATCGGACGACCGAGCTGGACGGTGGCGTTCGGCTTCATCGAGTCATCCCAATGAATGCGCCCGCGCTCGAACAACAGCACCACGGTCGAGCCCATGTTGAATCGGCCCAGCTCTTCGCCTTTGTCGAATGCACGGCCGACGCCCTTGGCGATGATCTCGGGCTGTTTGCGCCGACGCGGCGGCGGATTCACTTCGCCGCAATGAACGGTCTCGATGCTGCCGACGTGCAGCGCGCCGACCAGAATGACGGCGACGCGCCCGATGGAAGTATTGAACTCACAAATCAATCGCTCGTTGCGAGCAAACACTCTCGGCACCGCGCGCGCAGTGGAGGCGTTCACGCTGAACAGATCGCCCGGCACATAAATATTCTTCAGCGCCGCGCCGGCATACGGCATGTGAATGCGGTGATAGTTGTACGGCGCGAGATAAATGCACGCGAAACTGCCGTTGCGATACGCGGTGATGGAGTCTTCATCGCCGGCCAACAGCTCTTGCAGGGTGTAGTGCTGGCCCTTGGCCTGCAGGATGGATTCGTTGAGCAGCTCGCCGCACTGGCTCACGGTGCCATCGACGGGGCTGACGACGATCTCCTGCTCGGGCGCAATCGGCCGCGCGCCGGGCTTCAGTGCGCGGGTGAAGAAATCGTTGAACGTTCGATAAGCGAACGGATCGGGCTGCGCCGCTTCCGCCATGTTGATATCGAACAGGTTCAGGAAGATCTTCAGGAACGTGCCTTTGACGAACGACGACTCGCTGCGCGCGATCGCGTAGATGACTCGCGACATGAGGTGCTTGGGGAGCACGTACTGGAGCGCGGCGAACAAGCGATCGCCGGTGCTGACCGAAGGTATCTCACTCATGCAGCGGTGGCTCAGGAGCTCGGAGAGGCAGCGACGATGCTGCGAAAGTCGGAGGCGATGATGGGCACGTTGTGCGGCGTCGAGGACAGCGCGCGCAACGAGCCGCTCGGGTCGACGATGAAAATCGCCGCCGAGTGATCGACCGTATAGTTGCCGCCATCCAGCGGCGTGATCGCGACCGGCACTCCCAGCTTCAGCGCGAACTCATGCATCGCAGCCTCATCGCCGGTGACGCCGGTGAACGTCGGGCTGAACGACTTCACGTACCTGGCCAGCTGCTCCGGCGTGTCACGCTTGGGATCGACCGACATCAGCACGATCTGCGGCCGCTGCTCGGCCGGCAGGTCCGTCAGTTGTTTCTCCACCTGCGCCAGCAGTGCGAGCGTGGTCGGGCACACATCCGGACAGTGCGTAAATCCGAAAAACAAAATGCTCCAGTGGCCGCGCAGGCGGTCGAGCCCGAACGGCTGTCCTTGCTGGTCGACGAACGACATCGGCGGCAGCGGCCGTGCCGGCTCCAGCAATGTAGCTTTGGCCAGGGTCGGCCCGTGGGTGCGATCCAACAGCGCGTGCGACAACAGCATGCCGCCGGCAATCGCTACAATGGCGACCACTGCTGCGAGTCCTATCGATTGGTTTCGAGTCATTGTTCTCCTCGTGGCGCGAAGTATCGCATGCCCGTCAAGAAAACCGCCCCCA
>CAMLEO010000028.1 GCA_946478975.1 uncultured Steroidobacter sp. | reverse complement strand
GCACGGCACGGGCGCGATGGGCCGCTTGTTCGGGCCGATCACGCTGGTGTGGTTCATGACACTGGCCCTGCTCGGCCTGCGCTGGGTAATTACGACACCGAGCGTGTTGTTCGCGATCAATCCGCTGCACGCGGTGCATTTCTTCATCAACAACGGCAGCACCGGGTTTGTGACCTTGGCATCGGTGTTTCTATCCGTGACCGGCGGTGAAGCGCTGTATGCGGACATGGGCCACTTCGGCCGCTCACCGATCCGTCGCGGCTGGTTCATGGTCGTGTGGCCCGCGCTGGTGCTGAACTATTTCGGCCAAGGCGCGCTGTTGCTTTCGAATCCGGGCGCGATCGTCAATCCGTTTTATCTGCTCGCGCCGTCGTGGCTGCTGCCCATCCTGATCGTACTAGCGACCTGCGCGACCGTGATTGCATCGCAGGCCGTGATCTCCGGCGTATTCTCGATTACTCGCCAGGCGCTGAACCTCGGTTATCTCCCACGCCTGCGCGTGCTGCATTCTTCGGAGGAAGAGATCGGGCAGGTGTATGTGCCGTCCGTGAACTGGCTGCTGTTCGCCGGCACGCTGACGTTGATTCTCACGTTTCGCTCTTCGAGCGCGCTGGCCGGCGCGTACGGCATCGCTATTTCCAGCACGATGCTGATCGACACCATCCTGGTGATGATGTTGTTACGAGTGCGCAATGAGCCGCACAACCGCAGCATCATCGCGCTGCTGTCGCTGATCCTGATCGTCGAGACCGCGTTCTTCCTTTCAAACTCGCTCAAGTTCGACGACGGCGGCTGGCTGCCGGTGGCGGTTGCGATCGGCATTTATATTTTGATGAGCACTTGGCAGGAAGGTCGTCGCACGCTCGCCTGGCTGATTGCGCGCGAACAAATGCCGGTGCGCGATTTCCTGGCGCTGGTGGCAAAAGATCCGCCGCTGCGAGTGCCCGGCACCGCTGTGTACCTGGCGGCTGAGGCTGGCGGCATGCCTCGCGCGCTGCTCAACAATTTGAAGTTCAATCGCGTGCTCCACGAGCGCAACATCCTGCTCACATTCGTGCGTCCGGAAGTGCCGTTCGTGCAGTCGGAAGAACGCATCGACGTACAGAATCTCGGCGACGGCCTGTGCCGCATCACCGCCCGTTACGGCTTCATGGAAACGCCCAACGTGGTTGCGGCCCTCCGCGGCGCCGAGGAAAAAGGCGTGGGGTACGAGCCGGATCAAACGGTGTACGTCGTCGGCCGCGAGAATCCGACTTTCACGACCGGCTCGGGCATGCCGCTGTGGCGCAAACGTTTGTTTGCTTTCATGGGCCGCAACAGCCAGCTCGCTGCAATCCACTTCGGCGTGCCGAGCCATCGACTGCTCGAAGTGAGCAGCCAGGTGAAGTTGTAACAGCCCCTCAGAGAGATTTAACGCGAGCTCGCAGGATCGATGCACTCGCCGTCAAGCCCTGGCGCTCGTAGCTTTGAATCATGTCCTCTGCAGATCGCGGCGGACTGATCAACCTACGACGAATTCTGCCCACGGCACCGCATACAGCTTCGACGTTGAGATCGAGCAGATGCTGGATGAATTCATCCGGATGCACGGCGCGAATACCATGAGGCCGAAGCACATGCTCCGGGAAATCTCGCAAGTTGAATGTCACTATTTCTTGCGCGCCACAATGAATCGCGGCGGCCAGAACATGGCGGTCATCCGCATCCGGTAAAGTCAACCCCGGCTCGATCGGCTCGGAGCCTGTCACCAAGCAATCGAGCACGGCCACGTTCATCAGCCGTGCTACCTGTTCCAGCCGCGTGCGCTTGAGCTCGGGTCGCGCCCGAGTCAGCGCGTCAATCCACTCGGCATGAATGCGCGCAGTCCACTTCGCCTGGAGCAGGCCGGTTCGCGCCAGTTCGATCACGAGATCGCGGATCGATGCGGGATAGAGTACACAGGCGTCGTAGACAACAACGAAACTCGCCACGCATCCGTCTCCCCGGACGGGCTCACTCGTCCAGTTTCAGCTCCTGCGACACTGCAGCCAGCTCACGCAATGCTGTCTCGCTTTCTTGATCACGACGCCGCTTATAAATCATCAAATCTGCAAATAGAACGCGCCGATGAGTGCCCACTTTGTGATATGGCAGTTGTCCGCTCTCCAGCAGACTCACCAGGTAGGGCCGCGAAACATTGAGCAGATCCGCCGCCTCTTGAGTCGTCAGCTCGGCGTGAAGCGGCATCAAGGTTACCGCGTTGCCTTTGGCAAGCTCCGACAGGATGGCTCCGAGGAGCCGCACGGCAGCCGCGGGCAGCACCACTCGCTCGTCCAGCGCCCCCTCGAACCGCACCACACAGCTTTCCTTTTTGGTCGAACCGATGACGCGGAACAGGCGACGACTCGCATCCGCTGCCAGCGCGGAAATTGCCTCGGTGGGCTGAATCGGTTCGCAGCCCGGGGTTGATACGGCAGCCATGAGTTCCTCCTTCTGGTTGCGGCCAGTCTAATTAATCGAAATAAGCGAATCAATATTCGAAACGTCTGCTTCATATAGAACAAATGACATTGACAATGTTCTACTATATATAGAATATTGTTCCATGAACCATGGCGAACTCAAAGCTGCGTTGGTGGAGCTGGCGTTGAGCCAGTCGGATTTTTCGAGGCTGCTTGAAGTGACGCCGCGGGCCGTGGCTCTGTGGATGTCCGGAGAGCGAGCCGTCCCCGGCGCAGCTGCAGCCTATCTTCGAGTCTTCAAGCTCCTTCCGCTCAGTCTTCGGCAGATTGAGTTGAGTCGACTCAAACAGCGAGGCACAGGAATGCGCGACGGTATGTTCGAAGTCAGCTACCAGGCCCGGCATGGCAAAGGTGTGTGCGTCCTGGTCTTTGACGCCGGGAAGGTCTACGGCTCCGACGCCGAGCGCGTTCGCTACGACGGCGAGTACATGTTCGATGAGTCCACTAGCCAAACGAATGCGAAGCTCAAAGTGAGTTTCCCACCGAACGTAACGAGCGTATTCGGCATCTCGAATCCCTATGAATGGGCGCTCGATGTCACGACGTCGTTCGACCCGAGAGTCGACTCGGGAAAACTCGTGGTAACAACATCGCTGCGCGAACCGCTCCACGCCGAGTATCGCTTTCTGCGAGCGCTTCCCGACACTCTTTGAGCCCGCGCGTATGAATCTCTACACACTCCAGGCGAAGCTCCCGAATGTTTGTAAGTGGGTCGATGGGATCGTGCAACGGCACCGATGCATCGCTCGCCCCGTCCTCTCTTTCGGATTTACTCGACTTCCCGAATACTTCGAATCTGCAACGCTGCGCCAGGCGTGTGTCGTCGTGCTCGACGACCTACCCAAGCCACCGCTCACCGCCTTGGGGTTGTCCGAATTCGAGGCGTTCGAGCGCCTGGACGCCGACGGCATCACATACAAAGATGTTTATTTCCTCAAACGGCACCGGGCCATGGATGAGTCGCTGCACTTTCATGAGCTCGTGCACATAGTCCAGTGGCAGTTACTCGGTCCCGAGCGTTTCATTCTTGGCTACGCCGTCGGCCTTGCGCAGCACGGCTACGAAAATCATCCGCTGGAACAGATCGCATACGCGCTCGAAGGCCGATTCGTTCGGCGGGATGGCCGGTTCCGGACCGAGCCCCTGGTGAAAGATCACCTGCGGAGCGCAATGACGAAAGTGCCGAGAGTCACCTCGCAGTAAAGACGGGGGCCCGCTCGTGGTGCAACTCTCAACTCTGTTGCACCGACCTCGCCCGCTTCAGTTCAGCAGCTCGGCCATTTCGATGACCGACTTGGCGACGTCGCCCATGCGGCGGTTACGCTCCATGGCCATGCGCCGGAGCGTGTGGTACGCCTCGTCCTCGCTCAGATTGCGGGCTTTCATCAGCAGGCCTTTGGCGCGCTCGACGAATTTGCGCTCGGCGAGTTTTTGTTGGGCGGCGCCGAGCTCGGTGCGCAGGCCGGAGATGTAATCGAAACGGGCGAGCGCGACCTGCAGGATCGCGGGCACGCGTGCCGCCTCCAAACCATCGACGACGTAAGCGGAAGCGCCCGCACGCACGCCGTTTTCAATGGCCTGCAACGACGCGTCGCCGGCGAACACGGCGAAGGGCATGGCGGCCGTGCCAATCGCGTCGAGCACGCGATCCAGCAGATCGAGGGACGGCGACTTCGCCTCGAGCAACAACACGTCGGGTTTGGCACGCGCCAGAGCCGGCGACAAAGCACTGTCGAGGGGCAAAACCTCGGTCAGCTCATGGCCGCCGAGTTGCACTCCCGCTCTCAGGATTTCCGCGCGGTCGGCGGATTCAGCGATGACGAGCACACGCACGATGCACGCTCACTTGGCAGTAGGTGGAACAGTGTTCCGATGACCTACTGCGCTGCAATGAGTGTGCCAGTGATTGCTCAGTCCGCTTCCAGTCTCGGCCCGGGTTCAGTGAACGCGCTGGCCAGGCCGACAAAAGCCGGCAGCTCCGCTCGAATCACAAACGTCGGCACGCGCGCGACATAGTCCGTGAACCGGCCCTTGTCTTCGAACCGATCGCGGAAGCGCGAGCTGGTGAACATCGGCCCGAGACCGGGAACGATGCCGCCGCCGATATATGCTCCGCCGAGTGCACCGAGCGTGAGCACGAGATTGCTCGCCATCGTGCCCAGCAGGGCACAAAACATACTGACCGTTTCCAGGCACAAGCGGCACGAGCCTTCCTGCGCACGCTTGGTGATTTCCGGAGGAGACAACACTTCCGGCACCACGCCTTCGACGCCGCACAAAGCGTCGTACAACGTCACCAATCCCGGGCCGGAGAGCACGCGCTCGGCGGACACGTGAGAGAAACGCTGCTGCAACTGGGTGAGCACGGCGACCTCACGTTCGTTCATCACGGGCAATGTCACGTGACCGCCCTCGCCTTGCAGCGGGATCCAGTGCTGGCCGCTCGGAATCAATCCCGAGACGCCGAGGCCCGTGCCAGGGCCGATGACTGCGATTGGAGCGCCGGGCGCAGCCTTGCCGCCGCCGACCTGTTCGAGATCCGCACCTTTGAGATGGCGCACGGCCATCGCAAGCGCGGTGAAATCATTCAGCACGATGAGCCGGCGCAAGCCGAGCTGCTGCCGGGTGTGAGCTGCGGAGAACTGCCACGCATGATTGGTCATGCGCACGATATCGCCAGTCACCGGACCCGCGATTGCAATCGCAGCTTCCACTGGCCGTGCGGCCTTGGTCGCGCCGACCTGTCGCAAATATTCTTCTGCGGCGGAAACGAGATCGGGATAGTCGGCGCAGCGAAGAACGATTTCATCGCGGCGATCCAGCCCGTCGAGCAACGCGAAGCGCGCGTTGGTGCCGCCGATATCCGCAATGACCCGCGGCACGTAGCTTTGTTGAATCATTTAAACGAGCCTTCGTTGGCAGTAATGGCGCTCATGGTGCCCAATACACATCCGCCGGCACTTCCTTTTGCTGTAACACCGACCGGACCGGCAGTTCGGCCACTGGCCCCGGCGCCTTCGCCCGCTGATAGACCTGCCACTTCGACTCCCCCTCGATATGCAAAATGATACGGCGCGCGTCCAGCAACGCCGACAGATTCAAGCTCAAGCGCGCATGCGGCGCCGTCAACGCGTTGATGGCGACGCAGCCCGGCGCGACCGAGCGGTCCAAGGCCTTGGCCAAGGCCATCGAGCCGGGGAACAGCGACGCGGTGTGGCCGTCGTCGCCCATGCCCAGCAGCACCACGTCGAACGGATGCGGCACCCGGGTCAACGCGCGAGTGGCCCAATCCGCCCCCGACTCCGGCGCCGGCGCCGGATTCTTCAAGCCGACGAAATGCGCCGCCGCGGCCGGGCCGGTCAACAGGGTTTCGCGCACCAGTTTTTCGTTGCTCGCAGGCGAGGTGGTCTCGACCCAGCGCTCATCGGCGAGCGTGATCCACACTTTCGACCAGTCCAGCACCTCGGTGCGCAGCTGCTCGAACAGCCGGGCCGGCGTGCGGCCGCCGGACACGACCAGGCTGGCAGCACCGCGAGCGGCGATGGCTTCTTCGAGATCGACTTTGATCTCCCCCGACAGCGCGTGGGCCAGGGCCAGCGAGTCGGGGAAGCGATGCTCATGAACCCAGCTCATTGACGACTTGTGGCTCACTTAAGCGGTCGCAACGATCAAAGCTCGTTCCTCCAGGCAAATCCGTCGCGGCCCAACAGCGCGCTCGCGGCCGCCGGACCCCAGCTGCCCGCCGTGTAGGTCTTCGGCGGCTCGTCGTGCTGGGCCCATGCCTCCCGGATCGGATCGACCCAGGCCCAGGCGGCATCCAGCTCGTCACGACGCATGAACAGCGTCAAATTGCCCTTCACCACGTCGGTTAGCAAGCGCTCGTAAGCGTCCAGGCGCGGCGCCTTGAAGGTCTCGGAGAAATCGAGGCTCAGGTTCACCGGCCGCAGCTTCATCACCTCGCCCGGATACTTCGCCAGCACCGTCAGCTCGATGCTTTCCTCGGGCTGCAGCTGAATGACCAGCCGGTTCAGCGCCTGCGAGGTGTCGGGGCGCTCGTAGATCGACAGCGGCACGTCCTCGAACGTCACCACGATCTCGGACAGCTTCTCCTGCAGCCGTTTGCCGGTGCGCAGATAGAACGGCACGCCGACCCAGCGCCACGAATCGATATCGACGCGCAGCGCGACGAACGTTTCGGTGGTGCTGTCCGAAGGCACGTCCTTCTCGTCCTTGTAACCGACCACCGGCTTGCCGCCCGACGCACCGGCCTTGTACTGGCCGCGCACGGTTTTCTGCAATACGTCCCGGCCACGCAGCGGGCGCAGGGCGCGCAGCACTTTCAACTTCTCATCGCGCATCGCGTCCGGATCAGACGTCGCTGGCGGCTCCATCGCGATGATGCAGAGCAGTTGGAGCAAGTGGTTCTGAACCATGTCGCGCAACGCACCGGTCTCGTCGTAAAAGCCCGCGCGTCGCTCGACGCCGAGCTCTTCGGATACGGTGATCTGCACGTGCTTGATGCGGCCCCGTCGCCACATCGGCTCAAACAGCGTGTTTCCAAAACGCAGCGCCAGCAGGTTCTGCACTGTTTCCTTACCGAGGTAGTGGTCGATACGGAAGATCTGCTGCTCGCTGAAAATGCGGCCGACGCGTTCATTGATCTGCGCCGACGAGGCGCGATCGTGACCGAGCGGCTTTTCCAGCACGACGCGCGAGCTCGGCGTGACCAGGCCATGCGTCGACAGTCCTTCGCAGATCGGCGCGAACAAATCGGGCGCGGTGGAAAGGAAAAACGCGCGCACGTGGTCGTCGCAGCCTTTCAACTTCTGCGCGAGGCCGGCGAAGTCATCGGGCGAAGAGGCGTCGACTTTCAGGTAGTCGACGTGTTGTGAAAATTCTGCCCAGCGTTTTTCGTCGTAGTCCTTGCCCAGGTGCTGCTGGCAGCTCGCCTGCACCTGCGCGAGATAATCCTCGCGCGACAGCTCGCTGCGAGCGACACCGAGCACACGCGATTTCGGAGACAGATGACCGGAGCCTTTACGGCGATACAGAGCCGGCAGCAGCTTGCGCATGGCGAGATCGCCGGTGCCACCGAACAGGACCAGATCGAAAGTCGGGAGAGGTTGCATGAATACTGACGCCTTGCAGGGATTCTAGAACGCGCCGGCGAGACATTTAGTGGACATTCGCTTGCGGCGGGGCAAGAGTCTATAGAATCCCTGCCCCAACCTCATCACCACCAGCAGCTTGAGCAACGCCCATGAAAACCAGCGCACCACTGCATGAACGCGTGCGCTCCGTAACCGAGAGGATTCGCGAGCGCAGCCATTCCACCCGCAGCTCCTACCTGGAGCGCATGCGTGAAGCGCGGGAAAACCAGCCGACGCGCTCCAGCCTGTCCTGTACCAATCTCGCGCATGGCTTCGCCGCCATGGACGCGCCGGACAAGGAGGTTTTGCGCGGCTCGCGTTGGCCTAATCTGGCTATCGTTTCCTCTTATAACGACATGCTGTCGGCGCATCGGCCGCTGGAGCGTTTCCCCGAGTTGATCAAGCTCGGTGCGCGCGAAGCAGGCGCCGTTGCGCAGTTCGCGGGCGGCGTTCCGGCGATGTGTGACGGTGTGACCCAGGGCCAGCCCGGCATGGAGCTGTCGCTGTTCAGTCGCGATGTGATTGCAATGTCGACTGCCATCGCTCTGTCTCACAATATGTTCGACGCGACGTTGTGTCTCGGCGTGTGCGACAAGATCGTGCCCGGCTTGTTGATGGGCGCACTCACGTTCGGTCACCTGCCGACCATCTTCGTGCCCGCCGGCCCGATGACCTCGGGCATTCCGAACAAAGAGAAAGCGCGCATCCGCCAGTTGTTCGCCGAAGGCAAGGTAGGTCGAGACGCACTGCTGGAATCCGAAGCGCAGAGCTATCACTCGCAGGGCACGTGCACGTTCTACGGCACGGCCAACAGCAACCAGGTGATGATGGAAGTGATGGGTTTGCATCTGCCCGGCGCGGCGTTCGTAAATCCCAACACGACGTTGCGAGATGCGTTGACCAGCGCGGCGGCGAAGCGAGCTGCGAAGATCACAGCGCTCGGCAATGAATATCTGCCGCTCGCGCAGACGGTGGATGAGCGCGCGATCGTCAACGCGATCGTTGGCCTGCTCGCGACCGGCGGCTCGACCAATCACACGTTGCATCTGGTCGCGATGGCGCACGCCGCGGGCATCCAGATCAATTGGGACGATTTCAGCGAGCTGTCCGAAATCGTGCCGTTGCTCGCGCGCATCTATCCAAACGGCGGCGCCGACGTGAATCATTTCCACGCAGCCGGCGGCATCGGCTTCCTGATCCGCGAGCTGATCAGCTCCGGTTTGTTACATCAGGACACGATCACCGTGATGGGACCGGGCCTGGAGGCATACACGCAGGAGCCGTGGCTGTCGCCGGAAGGTTTGCAGTGGCGCCCGGCGCCGGCGGAAAGCGGCGATCGCGAAGTGCTGCGGCCGATCACCGATCCTTTCGGTGCGGATGGCGGCCTCAAGGTGCTGCGTGGAAACCTCGGCCGCGCGGTGATCAAGACTTCGGCGGTTCAACCTCAGCATCGAGTCGTCGAAGCGCCGGCGCGCGTGTTCAACGATCAAGCGGATGTGATCAAGGCCTTCAAGGCCGGCGAGTTGTCGCGCGATTGCGTGGTCGTCGTGCGTTACCAGGGCCCGAAAGCCAACGGCATGCCGGAGCTGCATCAGCTCACGCCGACGCTCACGTCCCTGCAAAGCAAAGGCTTCAAGGTGGCATTGGTCACCGACGGCCGCATGTCCGGTGCGTCGGGCGCGGTGCCTGCAGCGATTCACGTCACGCCGGAATGTTTGTCGGGCGGGCCGCTGGAAAAGATCCAGGACGGCGACATCATTCATCTCGACAGCTACACCGGCGTGCTCGAAGCGCGCGTGCCTGATGACGTGTTGCGCGGTCGAGTCGTGCCGCGTCCGGATCTCGGTCGTAACAATTTCGGCGTGGGCCGGGATTTGTTTGCTACGTTCCGGGCCGCAGCCGGCGATGCAGAGGCCGGGGCCGCGTCGCTGTACGGGATTCCTCAATAGTTTTATTTCATCGAGTAACGTTTGCCGTCATGAACATTCGCTCCATTCTCGCGCTGGCTCCTGTCATTCCCGTGCTCACCATCGAGCACATCGATCATGCTGTGCCGCTGGCGCGTGCGCTCAGTGCCGGCGGGCTGCGGGTGTTGGAAGTCACATTGCGGACGCCTGCCGCGTTGCCGGCGATTGAGGCGATGAGGAAGGCGGTGCCGGAGGCGGTGGTCGGCGTGGGCACGCTCGCGAGGCCGGCGGATTTTGTGGCTGCTGGGAATGCGGGTGCGCAGTTCGGTGTGAGCCCCGGGCTCCCGGCAGAGCTGGCCGCCGCTGCACGGAGTGCGTCGTTTCCGATGCTGCCGGGGATCATGACGCCCTCGGAGCTGATCGCCGGCCTCGGCTGGGGTTACGACACGTTCAAGTTGTTTCCTGCTCAGCAGGCCGGCGGCATCGGCATGCTCAAGGCGCTCGGCGCGCCGTTCCCTGAAGTTGTGTTCTGCCCCACTGGTGGCATCACTCGTGCGACGGCGCCGGAGTTTTTGGCGCTGGCTAACGTCGCTTGTGTCGGTGGCTCTTGGGTTGCGCCTTCCGACAAGATTCGCGCGGGCGACTGGGCGGGGATTGAGGAGCTTGCCCGGGACGCGGCGTCGCTGGCCAAGAAGAAGTGAGAACGCTGCTCAGCGTGTGATGGGCTGAGCTACTGGGCGTTCGCTGCGAGCTTGGGTTCGGTGGCGGACTCGGGGAGCGCTTCCAATTTCAGCGTCGGGTCGGTGGACGCGATTGTTTGTTCCGCCGGCTCGGAGATCAGTGACAACGCTTCAGCGCCGCTGAGCTCGTCGGCGCTGGCCGACTTTGTATCTGGCTTCGCCGTCGCACCCGAGCGCGGGGCTGCGGCCCACATGCCGGTCGCCATCAGCGACAGTTCGCCCAGGTCGAAGCTGGAGTTCCACTTCTCCAGCGCCGCTGTCATCGACGACGTCGCCGTCGGTGCTGATTTCGCATCGCTCGTCGTCGAGCGAGCTGCGCTCGCTCTCGATGCGAAGGTCGATGTGGCCACGCGCTGCGTGTCGCTCATCGAGGCGGCCGCGCGAGAGGGCGCCGGTGCGTGCGGCATCGAAGCGGATGCCAACGCTTTCGCGAGCCTGCCCAGCGGCGAAGCTGCCGGCTGCACCACGTCCGCCTTCTCCGCCTTCTCAGGCGCTGCTGAAGGCGCGGCGGCGGTAGGCGGAGACAACGTTGCGGTCTCAGGCAGCTCGAACGGCGCGGCGTTGGCGAGCGTCGGGACGGGCGAGGGTGTGGGAGTTTTGGCTGCCACTTCTTCCTTCGCGAGCGCAGCGGCTTCCAGCTTCGGAGCGGGCCGGATGAGCGTCTCGACGCGCTGAGTGGCAGCGATGTCGATCTTCTCGACCTTCGCCGGCGCGGGCGCGGGTGATGTTTGTAACAACTCGGAAGCCGCTAACAACACCGGCGTGGTGTTATTGAAATCGCTGACTTGATCAACCGCGATGGGCGCAATAACAGCAGCGGCAACTTTAACCGCAGCGGCGGGCTTCGAAGCAGGCGAGGACGGCCGCTTGGCCGACGGAGCGATCGGCTGCAAAGCCGCCATGCGCGCAGCTTTGAGCGCCGCTTCTTTCGCTGCATCCGGCTGAACACCCGACGACGCAGCCTGCGACGCCTTGGCCGCACTCTTCCGAGAGCTCGAAGGACCCAGGGCCGCACGAGGCAGAATCGGCACCTCGGCCGTCAGCAAGTCCGCCGACAACAACTCTTCCGAATCGTCAGCAACACCGCGAGCGCGCTCCGTCATCGGCGTCGCTACAGGCGCGGATGCCTGTTGAGTTTCGAAAACCTGCAGCACATCGCCGCTCGTCTTGCTCGCCGCAACCTGCGCAGCGAGATCAGCCTCGCGCTTGGCGCGCTCCTGCTCCTGCTCGATGCGCCACTTGGGCAACTCTTCCGGCTCACGCTCGGTGACCTTGGATTCGAGCGAATCCGGATCGCCCCAATCGGCCACAGTCACCGGCTTGCGCTTGGAAGCATTGAGCTCGGCCTCGGTCGGCAGCGCCGGCGGCACCGTCAACGTCGGATCGACGTCGGGAGTCGGCAGATCTTGAGTCACCAGCGACTGGCGACCGATCAATTCGTAATAAAGCTGCAGGTACTTCTGCAACGAGCGCACGTAAACGTAATTCGCCAACGCATGCTTGCGCGCACCCTGCGCCATGAACGTGCGCTTCTCCGGCGGCATCTGCATCACACGCGTGATGCCTTTGACGAACGCCGAAGGATTGCCGGGCTCGATGGCCACGCCGTGCTGAGCAATGACTTCGCCCTGCGCGCCCATGCCGGTCGCCACGCAAGGCACACCGCACAGCATCGCCATCACGACATTCATGCGAGCTTGATCGTTGAGCGCGCTGGAGCAAACAACATCACACGCGTTGTACAACGCCGAAATATCCGACCACTCACCCAACAGATGCACGCGCGTCGACAGCGCACCACCACCGATGAGCGCCATCAACGGCGCATTGCCCTTCTGCACGCCATGACCGGCGAGCACCAGTGCAACGTTCGGATTCGACTTGATGACCTCGGCGACGCCTTTGATCAGCGTGGAGTAATCGTATTCAGGCTGGAACGGCGCATACATGCCGATGACGAACGTTTCGCCCGGCAGGTTCCACTGCTCCCGCAGTTTGCGACGAGCGGCGAAATCGGGTTTGAAGCGCGTGGCATCGACGCCCGGCGGAATCGTCTCGTATCCGCCTTCAGGAAATCCGACGCGTCGATGCGCGGCCGCGGCGGCTTCGGAGCTATAAACAATTCGATCTGCACGCGCCGCGTACTTGGCAGCGTATTTCAGTTTCTGTCGATCGATCAGGCCGGCGTCCTTGGCCAGCGGCGTGGTGTCCGCAACATTCCAGATCAGCCGCGGCTTCCAGTCGCAACGGGCACGCAGCATCGACGAGATGATTTGCGCCGTATGTCCCCAAGCCTGAATGACATCGGGACGGAAGTTGCGTGTGGCGGCTTGCAGCTCTTGGAAGGCGCGCGGCGAGAAACGTTTGCGCGACAAGGCCAGATCGTAAGTGGGCACGCCGCTCTGACGCAGCACCGCCGACGGCACCGCTCCAGCAGACAAGCATGCGACCAGGGACTTCACGCGGGGACGCGGCAGGCGCGTCAGCAGCGGCATGAAAAGCGATTGCTGCAGGCTGCTGGCCAAAGCGCCAGCGCTCACGAGGTGCAGTACGCGAATTTGTCGAAGATTGGCGTCGGACACGTCGTATCGAAGCGGCCCTGATGGAAGTGGCGGAAATCCTAGCAGTAGTCCGATTCGTCACGCGCCCCGTCTATTATGAAATTGTTAAGCCCGGCACAGTTCCCGGCACACTTCGCAGGTGCCAATTCTTGTCACCTCACGGGCAAGAATTGGCAGGTCGAGAGGTCGCTCACACTTGGCGCCCGAAACGCGCTTTTTTTAGCCGCCTTATTGCTGCTTGTTCTTATTGTGCGGTGTTTGGAAAACTGCGCGTTTACGGAGCAACGGCCCACAGATAGATGGCCGCGTACGCGCGCAGCGGGCGCCATGCTTCGGCGAGTTTCGACAACTGCGCCGGGGTTTCGACGTTCGCGGCGCGAATCAATCCGATGTCGGAAGCAGGAAAAGCATCGGGGTCGCGGCCCAGCCGGATCGCCAGGTACGCACGCGTCCACGGCCCGAAGCCGGGCAATGTTTGTAACGCGGCGTCGACCTTCGACCAGGCTTTAGAAAAATCGACGCGACCGTCGACGACCGCTCGAGCGAATGTTTGCAATGCCGCCGCCCGCTTGCCCGGCATGCCCATGTTCTCCACGTTGGCGGCAGCGACGCATTCGGGCGCGACGTCCCCGCCACAGCGCTCGACCAACCTGCGCATCAACGTACCAGCAGCGGCCACCGTGACTTGCTGCCCCAGGATCGTGCGCAGGCACAGCTCGAACGGCGACCACGCGCCGAGCGGACGCATGCCGGGACGATTCTCCAGGCGCTGGCGCAGCGGCTCGAAGCGCTGCAGGTGTTCCTGAATCGATTCGTGATCGTGCTCGATATCGAACAGCCTCGCGGCCGCCGCCAATGTTTCTTTCTGATTCACTCGCGCGCTCGACGTGACCACCAGCCGCGACGCTCCAGGTTCGTAGTCGACGGTGATCGTGCGCTTGCCTTCGATGCGCCGATAGCGGCCGCCTTCGACGGACTCGAAGCCCGGTGTGAGTCGATGCGAGTAATATTCGAGCAGCACCGGCCAGGGAAACGGCGTGCGAACGGGCAGATGACCAATGAGCATGGCGCGAAGAATCCGCAATCGCTGCGCGACGCGGCTATCCGTTTCCTGCGGCCGGGTCGGCCGACTGGCTGGTGACGCCGCCGATCAGCACCAGGCGCATCGCCTCCTCCACCGACAGCTGCGTCTCCCGCAGCTCGTCCTTGTGCAGGTACAAGGTATAGCCGCCGATCTGGTAGCTCATGGGAAAATACACCGCGACCAGGTCCACGCCTTCGGGACCGAACAGCTTCGGATTAACCTGCTCTTCGGTGACGAAGCCGATCAGCTGCGCGCTGCCCATGCGCCACAACACCACGCGCTTCGGATCGCGCCCCTTGCCACCGGCTGGCAGGAAGCGGCTGAAGTCTTTGACCGCACCGAAGATGGTCTTGACCAGCGGGATGCGCGCCAGGATCGATTCGCCGAAACGAAACAGCCGCCGCACGATGTATGCGTCCACCAGCACGCCGACGATCAGGATCAACAGGAATGCGACCAGCAGCCCGAGACCGGGCCAGTAGCGATCCTCCGGCAGCAGCGCTTGCACCGGCCGGCCGAGCACCGATTCCGCCGTCTTGGCCATCCAGAACACGACATAAATGGTGAGCGCCAGCGGCAGCACCGCCGCGAGACCTTTGAGAAAGATGTTCCAGAGTCGCCGCATGGTCGTTCGATCCATCGCGCACCGATCGCGCGCTTCAGGTGCGCAGTATGCGGCGTGCACGCACGGAAGAACATTGCGAGATAATCGCCGGATGCCAAGAACATTCGCCGCGTCCGCCGCGAGCTTCCTGCTGGCTGCGTTCGCAGCTCAGCCGCTGGCGCATGCGCGAGATTCGCAGCTGCCGCCGGCAGTTCAGCGAGTGATGAACCAGGTGGGCATTCCAGCGCGCAACGTCAGCATCTACGTGCGCGATGCAGGCACCAACGAAGTCGTTCTGGCCGTAAACGACGATCAGCCGCGCAGCCCCGCTTCAGTGATCAAGGTGCTGACGACCTATGCGGCGCTGGACGCGCTCGGCCCCAGCTACACATGGAAGACGCGCGCTTATGTGAACGGCCGACTCGCCAATGGCGTGCTCAATGGCGATCTGTTCGTCGTCGGCGGCGGCGATCCATACATGACCGCGGAGCGCTGGTGGGATTTCGTGCAGAGCCTGCGCGAGCACGGCCTGGCGAAGATCACCGGCGACTTCGTCATCGACCACAGTTACTTCGCTCCACAGGAAGGCAATCGCGGCGACTTCGATGCCCAGCCGTTTCGCAGCTACAACGTGCTGCCCGATGCGTTGATGGTGAATTTTCAAACGTCGCGCTTCACCGTCATCGCCAACACGGCGCGCGAGCAGCCGCTGATCCTGGTCAATCCGCTGCCGTCCAACCTCGAACTGCGCAATCAGCTGCGGCTCGGCAATGGCCGCTGCCAGGGCTACGACCGAGGCATCGAGTTCGACTCTCCCGAGCCCATCGACGCTCCCAATCTGCTGGTCGTGCGCGGCGTGTTTCCAACCGCATGCGGGAGCTACTCGATCGATCGCGCCATCATGAGTGCGCCCGACTACGCGTATGGAACATTCCGCACGCTGTGGACTCAATCGGGCGGCGCGATCGATGGCGCGATGCGGGTAGAAACATTGCCGCCCGAAGCGACGTTACTGACTGAATACGACTCGCTGCCGCTGGCGGAAGTGATCCGCCTGGTGAACAAATATTCCAACAATGTCATGGCGCGGCACTTGATGCTGACACTGGGCGTCGAGAAGTTCGGTCCGCCGGCAACCATCGAAAGCGGGCGCAACGCCATTCGCGCCTGGCTCGCGAGCCGCGGCATCCAGATGCCAGGATTTGTTTTGGACAACGGCTCGGGATTGTCGCGTGCCGAACGCGTCACGGCGCGCGGCCTCGGAGAAATGCTGGATCTGGCGTGGCACAGCCCGTTCATGCCGGAATTCGCTGCGTCGCTGCCGCTGTCGGCCACCGATGGAACATTGCGCAATCGTTTTAAATCCCCCGGCATGCAAGGCCGCATTCGTTTGAAAACCGGCCACCTCGAAAACGTCAGCGCGCTCGCCGGATTTGTGAATGCAGCCTCCGGCAAAACATACGTCGTCGCCATCATCGTGAATTCTCCGGGCGCGCAAGGCGGCAGCGGCGAGGCCGTGCATGCCGAGTTGATCCGCTGGGTTTTCGGCCAGTAGCCAAAACGCATCAGGGAACCTGCGCATTCACAAAGCGTTTGACACTCGCGAGTTGCAAAAGCGGAACGCTGCATGCCGCGTGGAGCGGGCAGCTCGTAGCTTTAATACTCACAGGAGAGTGTATGAAACGCGTAATCATGGCGACGGCAATGCTGCTGGCACTGGGCTCGGGAGCCGCATACGCAGCGCCCGATAACGACTCAGGTTTTTATCTCGGCGGCGGCGTCGGCCAATTCAACGTGAAGATTCACGGTGTCGACAGCGCCGACAATGTGCTGCGAACGTTGGACGATGACGACACCGCGTGGCAGGCGTTCGTCGGCTGGCGCCTGAATCCATACTTCGCCTTGCAGGCAGCGTATATCGATTTCGGCCGGCCGCAGGACGACTTCAGCACCAGCTCCGGCGATCACGGCAAGTTCGGCGCCGAGCTGTCCGGTTTCGCGCCGGCGATCATCGGCACCTTGCCGCTGGGGCCGGTGGAGCTGTCGGCCAAGCTCGGTTATTACTTTTATGACCTGAAGATCACCGGCGACATCGACGATCCGGAGATCAACAGCAAACATAGTGGCGAAGATTCGTTCTACGGCGTCGGCGTCGGCGCCACGTTCTTCGACCATCTGCACGCGAAGCTGGAGTACGAGAAGATCGACCTGGAGCGCGTCGAAGATTCGAACGCAGTATGGCTGACGGGTGCCTGGCGCTTCTAAGTAATTTACAGCGCTTGCGCGAGGCGTATCGGCATACGCCTCGCGCCCCACTTCCCGGCAGCCCCATCGAACACACCCGGCAGCTGCGCCTCACAATGCAAACATTTGCCCTGCGCATCGAGCTGCCATTCGCCTAGCTGATACCAATCGCGCTCGATCACTCGTTGCTTGCAGCTCGCACAGTAAGTGCTCGATCCGGCGGAGTCGTGCACGTTGCCGGTGTAGACATAGTGCAAGCCGTTCGCGAGCGCGCGATTTCTCGCCCGCGTCAATGTTTCCGGCGGCGTCGACGGCTTGTCCATCATCTTCCAATCGGGATGAAACGCAGTGAAGTGCAACGGCACATCCGGACCGAGCTCGTCCATGATCCAGCGGGTCATCTGGTCCAGCTCCGCGTCCGAATCGTTCTCGCCGGGGATGAGCAAGGTGGTCAGCTCCATCCACACCGATGTTTCATGGCGCAGATACTGCAACGTATCCAGCACCGCACCGAGCTCGGCACCGCAGATCTTTTTGTAGAACCGCTCGGTGAATCCTTTGAGATCGACGTTCGCGGCATCCATGTGTTTATAGAATTCGGCACGCGGCGTCGGAGACATATATCCCGCAGTCACGGCGACACTCTTCACGCCGACTTCGCGGCAGGCATCCGCAACGTCCATCGCATATTCCATGAAGATCACAGGATCGTTGTAGGTGTACGCGACGCTCGCGCAACCTAACTTGCGGGCTGCGGCTGCGAGCATCTCCGGTGTCGCTTGATCCTGCAGCGTGTCCATCTCGCGCGACTTGCTCATGTCCCAGTTCTGACAGAACTTGCAGGCGAGATTGCATCCCGCGGTGCCAAACGACAGCACCGAGGTGCCGGGCAGGAAATGATTCAGCGGCTTCTTCTCGATCGGATCGACGCAGAAGCCGCTCGACCGGCCGTAGGTATAGAGTTTGACCTCACCGCCTTCCACGCCGCGGACGAAGCACAGCCCACGCTGGCCTTCGTGCATGCGGCATTCACGCGGGCAGACGTCGCACTGGACGCGACCGTCTTCGAGAGTGTGCCAGTGGGTGGTGGGATGAACTTTCATGGCGCGATGGGGATATATGAAGGGGGGCTATATGAGGGGGGCTATATCGACATGAACCCACGGATTCGCCCGCCCGCTGTGGCGGGACTGTTCTACCCGGGCCAGCCGGCAGAGTTGCGCGACGCTGTCTCGGAATACTTAGCACAGACATCTGTCGTCTCGGGCGCCGCACCCAAGGCGCTCATCGTGCCGCATGCCGGATATATCTATTCGGGTGGCATCGCCGCCGCTGCGTACTCGCAACTTGCACAACGCCGCAGCCAAATCCGACGCATCGTACTCATTGGCCCGAGCCATCGCGTTTACCTGCAAGGAATGGCAGTGCCGGTGGCTGACGCGTTCCAAACTCCGCTAGGAATGGTGCCGATCGATCGTGAACTCAAGGCCCGCGCGCTGCGACTGTCGCATGTGATTGAAGCCGACGCACCGCACGCCAACGAGCATTGCCTCGAAGTCCAGCTGCCGTTCCTGCAGACGGTATTGGATGAGTTCACTTTGCTGCCAGTGGCGCTCGGCTCGGTGCCGCCATCCGCGGTTGCGCACTTGCTGGCCGAAGTGTGGGGCGGAGACGAGACGCTGGTGCTGGTGAGCTCCGATCTCAGTCACTACCTGCCTTACGACGAGGCGCGCAAGCTTGATTCGATCACCATCGACGCCATTCTTCATTACGACACGGACCTCACCGGTGAGCAGGCGTGCGGTTGTGTTGGCATCAACGGCCTGTCATATCTGGCGCGAGAGCGCGGCTTGAACATTGCCGAGATCGCACGCTGCAATTCAGGCGATACCGCGGGGGATCGTTATCGAGTCGTGGGCTACAGCGCTTTTCGATTGGACGAGCCTGTCACATGAGAAATCGGGTCACATGAGTTACCTCGCGCCCACACAACGCGCCGAGCTGCATGAGCTGGCACGCGCCTCCATCGAGCTGGCACTCCAGCAGGGCGAGCTCGTGCCCTACTCCGGCGAGCCGCACGATCCGCAGCTCAAGCGTCCCAGCGCGTCGTTTGTGACTTTGCGTGTCGGCGAGGAGCTGCGCGGCTGCTGCGGGACCATCGAGCCGTCGCGGCCCTTGAGCCAGGACGTTTGGAACAACGCCTGGGCCTCGGCATTCGCCGATCCGAGATTCCCGCCGCTGAGCAGCGGCGAGTGGCCGGAAACAAACATCCAGATTTCGGTGCTGAGCGAGCCGGAGCGGCTGGACGTGCGCAGCGAAGGGGAATTGCTGGATCTCCTGCGGCCGGGTCGCGACGGCTTGATCCTGCAGCACGGACACCGCCGCTCGACGTTTCTTCCCGCCGTGTGGGAACAGCTGCCGGAGCCGGTTCGCTTCGTGCGCCATCTGAAGATCAAAGGCGGCTGGCCGATCGACTTCTGGCCAGCCGACATGGAAGCCTGGCGCTACACCACCGAAAGCTTCTGATCGCGATTCGCCAGCGACAGCGCCGTGTCGATCGCTGCGCCGATCATGTCCGGCCGCCGCGTCAGTTCGTGGCGCAAGGCATAGACCGAGCGCGTCACCATGAACAGTTTCAACAGACGTAGCATGTTCGCATCGTCGCTCGGCACCACGCGAGAGTCGCCGAGCCCACGCCGATAACCTTTCAGGAAGGCCTGCGTCGTGAGCAGCAGCCACTGCGCCAGCTCCGGCTCCAGCCGATCGCGCAATTCAGGACGACCGGCGATCGCATGCTCCATCGCCGCCGTCCGCGCGTAATAGAAAGACACCAGCACGCTGGCAACGTCATGCAACGGCGATTCTTTGTGCCGTCGCTCCGCCAGCGGCAGCAACCCGTCGCCTTCGAAGCCGGTCAGCAGGAAGTCGTCGGCAACCACCATGACCTTGGCCAGATGCAGATTGCCGTGGAAGCGCGTGCGCAAGCCGTCGATGGGCTCGGCCGTGAGCTCGCGAATCAGAGTAAACAAACGTTCCCGCGCTCCCATGAGCGACTCGGCCCGAGGGCGAATTGCTTCCGGCAAGGCAGGCAGCCGCTGCTGAAGAATTCTCAGCGTGGCGTCGATGTCGAACTGCACGGAGCTGTACCAGCGCGACAGATCCTGCGGCCGGATCGGCTCGGGCGCGAAAGTCACATCGGTGGCGCCGGCGAGCAACTCATGCATCTCGCCGACGCGGCGTCCGAGTGTCCGCATTTGCGTCGTGAACAACTCGTGCGGGTGCTCGTGCGGCGGCGTGTCCTGCGAGGAAATGGTGGCGAGATAGCGTTCGAGATGGTTGAGCATGTACGTCCACACGTCGCCCTGGTTGCGCACATACGGGAACAGCGAGGCCAGCAATGTTTGCTCGTCGCCATCCCAAAGCACGTGGCCGATGATCGGCGCGATGGCTTTGAAGCCCGCGTTGCTCAGGAACCGTGTCATCTCCAGGTCCGGGTTGGGCCCGGGCTCGGCGCTGCGATACCCCTTCAGGAACAGCGTTTCATCGATGACGACGTTGGTGTTGGTCGGCTCGGCGCCCACGTGACGCACGTTCTGCAGATCTGCGGCCGGCAGTGGCGGCACCGGCGCGAGCGCTTCGAATCGCAACGCGCCCCCTGCAAACGGGAAGAACGCATGGTGCGTCATGCACTGGATCAGCCCCAGACAAAAGATCGGATCGGCGAACGCGTCGATGAGCACGCCGGCTCGCGCATGCTCGCGAGCTTTGGCGACCGTCCACTCTGCGGTTTTGAGCACGCTGTCGGAGCCGTCTTCCCAGCCGATCGTGAGCGGCAGGAAATAGCGGCCCTTGGTACCGCCGCCGTCGACATCGACCAGGCTCAGCAGATACGAACGCTGCTCATGTCGCCACAACGATCGCGGCCCGAGCCGGGCCGAGTTGATGTCATTTCGCGGCCGCAGGAACCAGCCTCGTGCGCCGATGAATTCCGGCAGCACTTCGTTTTCGAGCTGCTGCAACGTGCGACGCGTGACAGTTCCGTTGGTCGGCTTGCCCGGCTCCGGAAGGAACGTTGCCAGCCCTTCGGTCAACACCAGCACCGGCAGCTCCGTTGCCGGCAGCCGCTCGATGTGCCAGGCCGGCGGCGGCGCCGTCTCGCTCAGCATCAGCCAGAAGAATCCATGCCCGGGCAAGGTCAGGAAATACGGCAGGTCGCCAATCGGCGGAAAGCTGTTGCGGCCGAGCATTTCCACCGGCACGCGGCCTTTGTACTTCGACAGGTCCAGCTCCACTGCCTGCGCCGTCTGCGACAGGTTGGCCACGCATAGAATCATTTCGCTGCCGCAGCCACGCACATAAGCAATGATCTTGCGATTCTGCGGACGGATGAACTCCAGCGAGCCGCGCCCGAAACATTGGAACTGCCGGCGCACCGAGAGCATGCGTCGCGTCCAGTTCAATAACGACGATGGGTCGCGGCTTTGCGCTTCGACGTTCACGGCCTGGTAGCCGTAGATCGGATCCATGATCACCGGCAGATACAAACGTTGCGGATCGGCGCGCGAAAAGCCGGCGTTGCGATCGATGCTCCATTGCATCGGCGTGCGCACGCCATTGCGATCGCCGATATAGATGTTGTCGCCCATGCCGATCTCGTCGCCGTAATAAATGATCGGCGAGCCGGGCATGGACAGCAGCAGGCTGTTCATCAGCTTGATCGTGTCCACATCGTTGCCGAGCAGCGTCGCGAGCCGGCGGCGAATGCCGACGTTCACCCGCATGCGCGGCTCGGCGGCATACATTCGATACATATAATCGCGCTCGCGATCCGTGACCATCTCCAGGGTCAGCTCGTCGTGATTGCGCAGGAAGATCGCCCACTGGCAGTTTTCGGGAATATCCGGCGTCTGCCGAATGATCTCAGCGATGGGATACCGATCCTCCAGCGCGACCGACATGAAGATGCGCGGCATGAGCGGGAAGTTGTACGCCATGTGGCATTCGTCGCCGTCGCCGAAATACTCGCGCACGTCCTCCGGCCACTGGTTCGCCTCGGCCAGAAACATCCGGCCGGTGTAGCTTTCATCCATAGCCCGGCGCATGCGCTTGAGCACCGCGTGGGTCTCGGGCAGGTTCTCGTTGTTGGTGCCTTCACGCACGCACAAGTAGGGAATGGCGTCCAGGCGCATGCCGTCGACGCCCATGTCCATCCAGAAGCGCATCACCTGGATCACCGCCTCGACCACTTCCGGATTGTTGTGATTCAGATCCGGCTGATGCGAAAAGAAACGATGCCAGTAGTACTGGCGCGCCACCGGATCCCACGCCCAGTTCGAGCTTTCGGTATCGGTGAAGATGATGCGCGTGCCGGCGAACTTCTTGTCGTCGTCGCTCCATACGTAGAACTCACGCTCGCGCGAGCCCGCCGGCGCCAGGCGCGCCGCCTGAAACCAGGGATGCTGATCGGAGGTGTGGTTGATGACCAGCTCGGTGATCACCTTCAAACCCCGGCGGTGCGCCTCGTGGATGAACTGCCGGAAGTCCTCCAGCGTGCCGTAGTCGGGATGCACGTTGCTATAATCGGAGATGTCGTAGCCATCGTCGCGAAGCGGCGACGGATAGAACGGCAGCAGCCAGATGGTATTGACGCCCAGCTCCTGGATGTAATCGAGCTTTTGCGCCAGGCCGGCGAAATCGCCGATGCCGTCGCCGTTGGCGTCGTGGAACGCCTTGACGTGCATCTGGTAGATGATGGCGTCTTTGTACCAAAGCGGATCGTCACTCATGGGGTGGCGGCTCGAATTGATGTCGCGCGGACGGATGGCAGTCGATGGGCTGAAACGCTCCGAACCGGATGTCAGGTTCCGTCTGACTCGCACCCGCGCCGATCTCGCAGGCCCAGGTGAACCTAGTCACAAATCGAGGTCAAGGCATCTGGATTTGCCCCAGTCCTCGAGCCCTGGCGGCTCAAGATCGTCAGGCGAGCGCCGATGGCCGCGATAGGCGCCTCCTCAACCCAACCACTCATGTCGAACACGCTAGAACGCATCGTCGCACCGGGGATTCGCCTCATGCAGGTGGTCCGGCTGCCGGCCAAGTTCGCCATCATCAGCACCGCCTTCATGGTGCCGCTGTGCGTCGCGGTCTATGGCGTGGTCAGTTACGCCATGAGCAACATCGAGTTCGCGCAGGACGAGCGCCTGGGCTCCGCCTACGTGCAGCCGTTGAACGAGCTGATGGCGGCAGTTGCGCATCGCCGGGCGGGCTCCACCGCCGATGGCGGGCAGGCGCTCGAAAGCGTGCAGGCGTTGAACGCTTCGCAGGGCAATGTGCTCGCGATCGACGCAGAGCTGCGTTCGCTGACGGAGAGCTGGCGCGGCGGCAACGTCGACGATGTCGTCACCCAGGCACTGGCGTTGTATGGGTTGATCAGTGACAACTCCAAGCTCACCCTCGATCCGGACCTGGATTCCTATTACGCCATGGCCATCGTCATGGACTATGCGCCCAAGCTGTCGGAAACCGCGGCGCGCCTGGATGCGATGGCATTGAAGATCAAGAACGCCGGCTCGGTGTCGAGCGAGGACGACGTTGCGATTCAATTCATCGTGGCCCGCGCTTCGACCTATCGCGATTCGCTGGCATTGGCCATCAAACGTGCAACCGGTGCCAATCCTTCGCTCGCTCGCAAGCTCGACAGCAGCGATTTCGAGCGTGCTTATGCGGAGTTCACCGCTCGCGCCGAAGCGCTTCGCAAAGGCGATATGACCGCTGCCGCGCCGGGCGTTGGCGGCGCGCTGAGCAAAGAAACATTGGCAGTTTCGGCGGCGTCGGGCGCAGTGCTCGACGATCTGCTGGATATCCGCATCGAAGGCTTCGAAAGCCGGCGCAATCTGCTGCTGGCGATCACGCTCATTGGCCTGTCGCTGGCGGTGTATCTCATCACCAGTTTCTATATTTCCAACCTGCGCGGCTTCGGTGCGTTGATGACTCGCATGCGCAAGCTGGCGCAAGGCGATCTGACCACCAACTTCGCGGCTCGCGGCACCGATGAGATCGGCGAGCTCATCAATTCGTTCAATGTCAGCCGGTCGCAGCTGCAGGCGCTGGTCCAGCGGATTCGCGAAGTCACCGGCGAAATCGACAGTGCCGGCCAGCAGATCGCAACGGCCAACGACGAGCTCGCTCAGCGCGAATCGTCGCAGTCCTCAGCGGTGCGTGTAACTGCGGAACGCGCCGAGCACGTACAAAACAACGTTCAGCGCAATCTCGACAATGCTTTGAACGGCGAACGCGTGTCGGACGATGCGCGAGGCGTCGCGGCTCGCGGCAACCAGGCGGTGAGCCAGGTAGTGCAGACGATGCAGGCGATCACCAGCTCGTCGCGCAAGATCGGCGACATCATCGGTGTCATCGACGAGATCGCGTTTCAAACGAATCTGCTGGCGTTGAATGCGGCTGTTGAAGCGGCCCGCGCTGGCGAGCAGGGTCGCGGCTTCGCCGTCGTCGCGAGTGAAGTGCGCAGCCTGGCGCAACGTTCTGCGACTGCGGCCAACGAGATCAAGAAACTCATCGGCGCGTCGCTCGAAGATGTCGAGAAAGGCGCGCAGCTGGTCAATGGCGCCGGCAACACCATGCAAGAGATCTTGAGCTCGGTGCAAAGCGTCTCGCGCATCATGCAAGAGATCGCCGTCGCGAGCCGCACCCAGACCGACGACATTGCCCAATTGCACAACGCCATCGAGCGCATCGACGGCGATACCCAGCAGAATGCCGCTCGCGTCGAAGAAACCGCCGCTGTCGCGCAGTCGCTGCGAAGCCAGGTGGAGACGCTGCTGGACGCAGTCGGCTCGTTCACCATTGAAGGCGGGATCTCACATGAGCCCGTCCGCACACGACAACAATCGCCCGCCCACGCGAGCGCGCCGAGCCCGTCCAAAGCGGACGAGTGGATCCGCCCGGCCGCGTAACTGCCCGATTCGCTCGTCTTTTCCCTGAGTCTGCGGCGCAGTCCGCAGGGCTCCCCTCAGCCTGCATCCACCCGCCCCGCCGCCTGCGAATACCCAGCCAAATAAAGGCACGCGCGGCGCGACCGCGAGGCGAATGGTATGAATAACAGAGCCCTGCTGCAGATCCTGTTTGCAGCCATTTTGTTGTCGCTGCTGGCCTACACGATCTGGGCCAGCAATCAGCAGCCCGTGTGGCAATGGCAGGGCTGGGCGCGAGAGCCGGACCGGTGGTGGACCATCGCGACGCTGATCGACGCCTACTACGGCTTCATCACCTTTTTCGTCTGGGTGTATTTCAAGGAGCGCGGCTGGCTGGCGCGCGTGCTGTGGTTCGTGGCCATCATGGCGTTAGGGAATATGGCGATGGCGAGCTACGTGCTGTGGCAATTTCACAAGCTGCCCCCGGGCGCTCCCGCCAGCGACATCCTGACTTCGCGCGGAGCACAGGCACGATGAGTGCGTGGCTGCTCGTCCTGCTGGCGACCCTGGCGGTATTTCTGGTCATGACGGCGTTGTGGCTGCTCGGCATCCGCAACCGCAATTTCAGTTACGTCGACATCGGCTGGTCGGCGAACTTCGCGTTGCTGGCGCTGATCTACGCAGCGCTCGCTGACGGCTGGTCGACGCGCAAATGGGTGATCGCAGCGATGTTTTCGTTGTGGTCGCTGCGACTCGCGGGGCATCTCGCGAAACGCATCATCGGCGAGCCCGAAGAAGGCCGCTACCAGGAGCTGCGCAAGAGCTGGGCGAACAATCTCTACGCCATGTTCTTCGGTTTCTTCCAGCTGCAGGCGCTGCTGAACGTGGTGCTCGCGCTGCCGCTGCTGATCGCGTGCCTCAACCCGGAGCCGGAGCTGCACCTGCTCGAAGTGATCGGCGTCGCCATCTGGCTGACCGGCCTGGTCGGCGAAAGCATCGCCGACGGCCAGCTCGCAGCGTTCAAACGCGATGCATCCAAGCGGGGCAAAGTCTGCGATGTAGGGTTGTGGCGCTACTCGCGTCACCCGAACTATTTCTTCGAGTGGACGATCTGGATCGGCTACGCCGTGTTCGCGCTCGCCTCGCCGTGGGGCTGGCTGGCGCTGGCGATGCCGGCGCTGATGCTGCACTTCCTGATCAACGTGACGGGAGTCAAAGCAACCGAGGAGCAGGCGCTGCGCTCCAAGGGGGATCTCTACCGGGAGTACCAGCGGCGCACCAGTATGTTTGTTCCTTTACCGCCGAGATAAACCCATGACCACAGTAGCCATTACGCCGCGTCCCGCCGATCCGCCGGTTTCATTGCCGTTCCGCCTGCTCGCCCGCGATCTGTTGCCGGACTGGGTGGTGCGCTTCGGCATTCGGCGCCTGCTCGCCGAGCGGCTGCGCGAAGAACGCCGCACCAGCGAAGAAGCGCAGCAGCGGCACTTGATGCGTTTCCTGGCGCAGCTCAAGGCCAGCCCGATCGCGATCAACACGCGCGAAGCGAACGAGCAGCACTACGAGCTGCCGTGCGAGTTCTTCGAAATGGTCATGGGCAAGCACCTGAAATATTCCTCGTGCTATTTCCAGCCCGGCGTTACCTCGCTCGACGACGCAGAAGCCGAGATGCTGGCGCTGACCTGCCGCCGCGCACGAATCGTGGACGGCGACGAGATTCTCGAACTCGGCTGCGGCTGGGGCTCGCTGACCTTGTGGATGGCGGAGCGTTATCCGAATGCACGCATCACGGCCGTCTCCAATTCCCGCACGCAGAAGCAGTTCATCGAAGCACGTGCGGCCAGCCGTAACTTGCACAACATCCAGATCGTCACCTGCGACATGAACGACCTGGCGCTCGATCAAAACAAGTTCGATCGCGTCGTGTCGGTGGAAATGTTCGAGCACATGCGCAACTACGAGCAGCTGCTCGGGCGCATTTCGAGCTGGATGAAGCCGGGCGCGACGTTGTTCGTGCACATCTTCACGCATCGCGACTACGCCTATCCGTTCGACGTGCGTAACGAAAGCGACTGGATGGCGCGCTACTTCTTCACCGGCGGCATCATGCCGAGCGATCATCTGCTGAGCTATTTCCAGCGCGACCTGCGCCTGTCGGATCACTGGCGCGTCGACGGCACTCACTACAGCAAGACCGCCGAATGCTGGCTGGAGAACATGGACGCCAATCGCGCCAAAGTCGAGCCGATCCTGGCGGCGACCTACGGTGCGGAAAACGTGCAGCGCTGGCGAGTGTACTGGCGCGTGTTCTTCATGGCTTGCGCCGAGCTCTGGGGCTACCGCGACGGCCGCGAGTGGTTCGTGTCGCACTATCTGTTTAACAAATGACGGAGCGAGGGAATTAGCTGCTTGTGTGCGCGATGACTGCGTCGTAGCCTGTAACCGATACCTGGGTGGTCAGTCATGCAGTCATCCAATCCCGCGTTTTCCCGCCTCGCGCTGAGCCTGCTCCTGGGGCTCAGCACTTTGACAGCGGCTTCCTTCAGTGACGCGGCACCGCCGCCGCGTCCTGAGGCGCAGCAGGAATTCTGGGCTCGGTACGACAAGAAAGACTGGGGCGCTGCCATTGACGAAGCAAAGCGGCTCGTCGACCAGGCACGCCTCAACGCCAAACAAAACCCGCTCGCACTGTCCAACGCCCTCACGCTGCTAGGGAACGCGCAACTCAGCGGCGGCGACAAAGTCAGCGCCGAAGCGTCCTATCGCGAAGCTCTGCAGATCGCCGAGCCGCAAGGCGGCGCGGCGAGCCCGGCGCTGCTCGATCCGCTGCGCGGGCTGGGCTATTCCCTGGCCCAACTGGATCGTCATCGCGAAGCCATTCCCTACCTGGAACGCGCGCTGGTCATCGCCCGGCGCAGCTACGGCCTGTTCGATCCCGGTCAGCAGGGCATCCTTCGTCAACTCGCTTCGAGCATGACGCAGGAAGGCCGGATCGAGGATGCGGAGAAACAAGTTCTGTATCTGCTGCGGATCGGCGAGCAGGCTTACGGCAAGCGCGATCCACGCATGGCGCCGGTGCTGTGCATGGTCGGCAACTGGTACGTGGACACAGGCAACTTCCAGCTCGGTCGCGATCGCTTCCGCGAAGCCATGGATCTGGTCGAGCGCAAGCTGGGCAAGAACGATCCGGCGCTGGTCGAGCCGCTGCGCGCGCTGGGGCGCAGCTATGTCCAGGAAGTTTATTTCATCACGCAGGGCTTCACGTCGCTGCAGGAAAGAGCGCCGCTGGATTTCCAGGGCTCCGGCACCGACCCCAAGCCCATCAATCCCAAATACATCAGCAGCGATGGCGAGAAGTCGCTGGAGCGTGCGCTGACGCTGCTCGATGCGCGCCCCGACACGACGCCGACGTTACTGACGGATACGTTGCTGCAGCTCGGCGACTGGTTCCAGCTGAAACATCAGCCGGAGAAAGCGCTTGTTTATTACCGCCGCGCGGCCACTGTCGTTGCCAGCATGAACTCGTCTTCGCCCGAAGCGCCGACGGCATTGAGTTTTCCGGTGCGGGTCTACTATCCGCTGCCGCCGCTGGCGATGCGCAATCGTCAGCTCGCGCCGGAGCAGACCGAAGAAAAGTATGTATCGGTGGAGTTCACGGTGACCGACACCGGCGATGTGCAGGACGCGAAAGTGATCGAGCAGAACGGCTCGTCGCGCCAGGCGTCGGAAGCGCTGGAAGCGATTCGCGCCTCGCGCTTCCGGCCGAAGTTCGTGAATGGCGAACCGGTCGACACGCAGGGCGTGATCAATCGCGAAGTGTTCAAGATCCGCAAGGCGCAGCCGGAGGACGAGAAGCAGTCGTAGCTGACGCCGCGGCGCTTCAGGAGTGTGCGAAGGCCTCGGGGTCGATGGGCGCCGGCGGCTTTTCCTTCTCAGCTTCCTTGCCCGAATCCTTGCCTGGATCCTGGGCCGGTTCCCGCGGCTTGGCCGCAGCATCATCCTTCTGATCTTTCTGTTCCGGCGGCGGCGGCTCGGTGCCACCACCTTCTTTGTTTGCTTCGGGAGCCGCGATCGGAGGAGCGGCCGGCGGAGTCGTTGTCGTCTCACCCGACGCGCCCGCAGCGGCCGGAGCCGCATTCTCAGCAGGCGGAGGCGGCGCATCGGCCGTCTGGCCGCCAGGTAACAAACCCCGCATCACCGGCTGCTCGCGAAATTCCACCGCGAGCTTCGCGCCGGCATCGCGCATTGCCAATGCCGTTGCCGCATGCAGCGGCGCTTCGCTCGACAGGCCTTGCGACGGCGACGTGCCGTAACCGGTGAAGCCCCACGAATCGGCGAGCTTGCCGTCGGGCATATAAACGTTCACGCGATACTTGATGCTCACCGCATAAAACGGCGAGCCCGCATCGCGCGGCGTAACGAATGCGTACTCTTCGATGCTCGGCTCCAGAATGGCCGCAACGCCGCCTGGAACCTGCGTGCCCGCATTGACGCTATCGACCGTCACCACCTTTTCGAACATCGCATTCATCAGGCGCGTGATGCCTTCGGTCTGCGCCTGGCCCAGCTCGATCTGCCACTTGGTGCTCCAGCGCTCTTCCTTGTGCACGTAACTGGAAAACTCGGTGGGAATGAACAGCGCCACGCCGAGCGGCACTTTCATCACCAGCGGCGGCGGAATGTTTGTATTCGCCACCAGCTTGACCGGCCCGCATCCCGCGAGCACCACCAGTGCGGCCCCCAATGCCGCTGCCAGCAGTTCGCGTCCAAATCGTAGAGCCTTATCGTTCACTATGACCCCTGCTCCCCGATAGCAACGGTTGGCGGCTGCGGCTGTTCATTCTGCCCGATGCGGAAGGCCGGACGATTGGCGCGACTCGGCTCGGGCAGGCCGACGAACGTGCCGCCGTTGCGGTGACAGAGAATGCGCATCAATGTCGCGAAACGGATGCTCGTGTATTGGGGCGCGTCCGGCCGAACCGGGAAGCCGATCGCGTGAATGCGCACACGGCGCTCGCCGGTGGCGTCCTCGCGATTGATCAGGTCCACGCCCTTCACGACCGAGTCGATCGACGAGCCGGTGAATTCGTCGCCGAACACGTACAGGCTGATTTTCTTGTCCTTGTCGTAATAGGTGCGGATCGCCTCGACGATGCCTTCGATCGGGCTGGAGTTCGAGAACACGTTGAAGGTGCGCAGCCGCTCGAGCACCGTGCGCCGCTGCGTCGGCGTGTCAGGAATCCACTTGCCGCGATAGCCGCTGAACATATACGTGCCTTCGTCGCTCATGATCTGAAAGCCCTTGAGCTGCGGATACACGTTCAATGTTTCCTCCACCTTCTGCATCATCATCTGCCAGCCGTAATTGAACATGCTGCCCGAGGTGTCGATGATGAAGATGATGTATTCGCTGTCTACCGGGATTCCGCCGATGGCATCGTCTTTTTTGCGCCGGAAGCCCTGACCGAGCAAACGCTTCATTTCCTCGGTTAACGTCTGCTGCGCAGAGGCGAGCCGGCCTTCGAGCTGATTGGCAACGTCGGCCTCCTGCTTGGAAGCGTTGAACTTGCCTTTGATGTCGCTCAGGTCGCCCTGCAGGCGCGCGATGCGCTCCTTGTTCTCGGACAGCTGCTCCTGCTTCGCAGTCAGGTCGCGATTCAAGATGTCGCTCTGGCCTTCGATTTCGATCAGCTGGTCCTGCAGCTCCAGCAGCTCCTGTTTCAGATCCTGCTCGGACTGCTCGATGCTGGGCGTACGGATGTTGCTCAACACCAGCAGCAGCACCACCGAGCCCAGGCCGCAGGTGATGCAGTCCAGGAACGAGATGCTGAAGATCTCTGTTTCACGGCGTGCGCGCTTACCCATGGCTCGCCTCGATCATGGCCAATCCTTCGACGGCATCATGAACGAGCCGCCGGTCTCGCGCGCCCAGGCCCAGAACGCGCTCGGCGCCATCGGATCGCCTTCCATCGGCATCAGAATCACGTTGAGCGGCACGCTGCGCGGATATTTCGAAAACGCGCGCTCGAACAACTTCACGCGGCCGTCGCCGTCGATGGTCTTGCGAATCAGCGGTGCGCTCGCACCCTGCGTCGGCAAGCCGTCGGTAACCATGATCACGTTGTCCGGCTTGGGGTTCAGCGCGTTGAGCGCTGTGATCGCGTTCTCCATGCTGGTACCGTCGGCGGGCACCGTCTTGTGCAGCTTGTCGAGCGCTTCGCTCATCGCATTCGGGTCGCTGGCCTTGAGCCACTTACCTTCTGAGCCCTCGGCGAGCGCCCAGGTTTTGGTGTTGAACGCATAGATCTGGAACTCGCTTTCGAGCGGCATCTGCGCTGCCAGCCAGTCCACCGTCGACAGCGTCTGCTGCCACTTCTGCGACATCAGCTTTCTGCCGTCGGACATATTGCGCATACGCAGGATGTTGACGACGGTCTCATCCAGCATGCTCGCCGATACGTCCACCATCATCAGGATGTGCTGGCCGCCGACGCGCAGGCCGGTGAGATATTGACGATCGCCGTTGCCGACAAAGCCGCGCACCCGCGTACCCGTCGCGCTTGCGTCTTTGCTCGCGCCTTCCAGGCGACGCGTGCCTTCTTCCAGCGACTTCAGATCCGCCTTGAGCCGCTCGATCGCTTCACGGCGCGACAATGTTTCTTTGTCGGAGTCGGCCAGCTCGACTTTGAGCTTCTCGGTTTCATCCAGCACTCGCGTGCCCATGCCTTCGGTGCGCACGATGTCCTTATCGGTCTGGATCATGGCGTTGCGCAGCTGGACCAGGCGCTGATAACCCTCCAGCACCTGCTCTTCGAGCTTGGACACTTCGGCGCGATTGGTCTGCACCTGGGTCGCGCGGCGCAGGCCGCCCTGCGCGTTGATCAACGTATAGACGAGCACCACCGACCCGAATGCACAGGTGATGCAGTCCAGGAACGACATGCTGAAGACTTCAGTCTTGCGGCGCGCCATCGTCGTGTACCAATTGAATCAATTCGAGCGTGACCCCGGGCGAGCCCAGTCGCAGCCGATCGCCCACCGTCAGTGCCGTGCGTCCGACTACTTTCTCGTCGTTGACGAACGAGCCGTAGGTACTGTGATCTTCGACGATGACGGCGCCATGACGCCGCGTCAGCGTGCAATGTGCCCGCGAGATGCCGGGCAAAGCACTTGGCAGATTCAGCGCGCGGCGACGGCCGTCGACCGCCCAACCGATCGTCAGCGGTTGGTCGGTGATGCTCCACGCACGGCCTTGAAACAAAACATGCGTCGGCCGCAGTTGCGGCGGCGTCGCTTCAGGACTTGCCGTTCGCGTTTCAGCCGTCTGCGCGCGAGGCACCGGTAGTTGATAAACCAGCGCTAGCGAATCGGCCGGCCGACGGATCGCCGAGTCGTACTGCAGAGCGCCGAGCGCTGCGGCTGCCGGCGGCAGCACTTGGATCTCACAATCGCGCAGTGTTTTGAAACGCTCCAGCAGACCCGGCATCGCCGCGACTCGTTGTGACACTCGCAGCTCGATCGGCATGCCGGCGACGCGCGCGCCCTGCACGAGACGCAGCAACTCGACGTAATGAGCTTCGGCAGCTGCAATCAGTTGCGCGCGTTCGAGTTCGAGCTGCAGCTCACGATCGGCAAACTGGAACGAGAGTGTGACGTGCTCGGACTGCGTAAGCTCGGCGAGCCAGGCCGGCAGCTGGTCGTACAAACGCTGCTCGCTGCTGGCTTCGTGCAAAGGATCGAAGCGCGTCTTGCGCACGAAATTCTCGGCGATGAACTGCACGAATGTTTGTTGAATGCCGAGCAGGCCGTGGCGCAGGGCGATTTCATAACGGCTGCGCTTCAAGCCGGGATGCTCGCCGCCGAAATATTCGAGCACCGTCAGTATCGCCTGATGCAGCTCCAGGTCCAGATGCAGCACTCGCGCCGGCGCAGGGTGCAGGCTGCAAGCAGCGAGCGCCGCGTCGACCAGTCCGGCGACCGGCACGCCCGTCTCGTTGATCACGCCCAATAACAAACCGAGTTGCTCGCGGCTGTAGCCCGCAGGCACCGCCAGCAGCACGGCTTCGTTCTCCTGCTGATAACGACCAATCAGCTTTTCGGCTTGTGAGAAAGCGATGTCGGCAGTGGTGGCAGCAGAGCGCGACGGACGCGGCAAGGTTTGAGTGCTCAAGCCACGCCAGAAATTGGTATGCGCAAGCAGCGGCTTCACCCGCACGCGTTGCAAGGCATCCAGGCCGGTGAGCGTCGCTTGATCTTCCAGGATCGCGACGCCCGGCGCGTCGGCGATCACATCCGCGGCGTCCCCGTGACGACGGGCGACGACCAGTGCGGCGTCGATGAGTTCGAGAGCTAGCACTACCTCACCTGCATGTGCCGGATCAGATGCTGGTCGATCCAATGATCGGTGTCGTGCACGAACTGCTCCTGCGACTGCTGCAGCTGGTGCAGGAAGAACATCAGGATCAAGGTCAGCAGCAGCGCGACGAACGTGGCGTTGAAGGCGATACCCAGGCCGGAGGTTACGCCGCTGATGTCGCCGGTCACCGCTTTGTGAGCTTGTAACAGCGCGTCGCCGATGTGACGCACGGTGCCGATGAAGCCGATGGCCGGAATGGCCCACGCGATATAACGAATCATCGCCAGGCCCGAGTCGAGCCGGTCGGCTTCCGAATCGCACACCGCCTTGGACGTTTCCGCCGAGTCGCGAATGCTGCGCGTCGCGGAGAAACGATCGAGCGTACGTTGTAACGCCCGCACCACCAGCATCGGCTTGTCCTGCGGCGGCAACGACTCCAGCTGACGTCCGTAATCCTTCGCATCCTCGGGCAATACTTTGATGCCCTCGGGCACGTGGATCAGCTCGCGTTCGAGCAGCTTGCGCTCACGGCGAACCAGCACTGCTTTGTAGCTGAGGATGAGCAGCGCCCAGATGAAGTGAATGATCTCGATTTCCTGCTCGGGGGCGTTGATGGTCAACAACAGTGAGCGCTTCGGCACGTAGTTGGTGTCCGCCTTGAGGCGCGCCTGCTCGGCTGCGACCAGCGCGTCACCCACCGGGCGCACCCACGATACATAGAGTCCATGCACCACGACGACGGTGGCGATCAGCATCACCAGGGTCACAAAGAACTCGCTCTGAGGCTGGACCTGGCGCGGGGAGCGAGGTACCGGTGCGGCTGCAGTTACCATGATGGGATCCTGTCGTGGGCTCAAATATCGATGGGGAACGACACGTCGAAGTCGGCGCGCACCTGCTCCGAAGGCACGAAGCGTTGCGGGGACGACTTGTCCGCGGCCGTTGCGGCGGGCTTGGGTTTGCCGTCGGCAGCCTTGTCCGCGGCTTTGTCGCCCTCCTTAACCTTGGCGTCTTCGTCGCTCTTCGGCGTGGCGGATTCGGAAGTGGCCGGCTTCGCCGCGGCGGGAGCCGGCTTCGCTGCCGCCGGCGCTGGCGTCGTGGCAGCAGCTGCAGGCGGTTTGGCTGGCGCAGGCTCCGCGGCCCACGACGTGCTCATCACGCAACACGCAGCCAACAAACCTATCAACGGCAGCGTTTTCATATGTTGCCCTCTCGTCTACTCCGCATATCGAGCGATGCGAAAGCCCACGTCGTTGCGCTGGCTGTCGCCAAAATCGCGCGCCGACAGGCGCAGATCGGTCACACCCGATTGTTTCCAGCTGGAGCCGCGGATCACGTGCTGCTTACCTTCGGCGGGGCCCGTCGGATCGACCGCGACCTGGCTGCTGTCGGCGCTCACAGTGTAGTAATCATGCACCCATTCGGCGACGTTGCCGCCGATGTCGTACAACCCCAGCGGATTGGGCGGGAACTTGCCCGCGGGCGCAGCCGCCGCGAACCCGTCGTCGTACTCAGGAATGACATCCTGGACGATCAAACGTGCGGTCACGTCGGCGTAATTTCCGGATCTCGCCGCAACCGGGAGCGCGTCGCCCCACGGATAGCGTCGGAACTTGCCGCCGCCTTCATAGCGCGCGACCCATTCCCACTCCGCGTCGGTCGGTAACCGATATCCCGTCGTCATCGGCTGCACCGGCACCACGGTGCCGTTCTTGCTCTCGTAGGCCGGCGGCAGCCCTTCCTGCTGCGACAACCAATTACAAAACAGCGCCGCTTCCTGCCAGGTGATCAGCACCACCGGCTGATTGTCGAGATCGAGCGTGCTCTGGCCGACGATGCCGGAGCGGTGCTCGGACTTGAACTTGCGGAACTGGCCGTTGGTGACTTCGTACACACCCATATAGAACGGCCGTTTGAACTGGACATTACGCTGCGCTTCGTTGGCGCGGCGGCCCGGTTCGCGACGCGGACTGCCCATCGTGAAGGAGCCGACCGGCATGAGCTTGAGCTGTTGATCGGTGCCCTTGGTGCGAATCGTCGCCGGCGTCGACGCCAGCTTCGTCTGCTCGGGCGTGAGCAGCGTGGTCTCGATCTTCTGCGGCACGCCCGGACGCGGCGTGATGCTCGCCTTGTAAGTCACAAAGCCGGCCTTGCGAATCTCGATGTCGTGCGTGGTCGCGACCAGCCGCAGTTTTTGATTCGGGGCGCCCGCCGGATTGCCATCGACAAACAATTGCGCGTCGGTCGGCTGCGCCTGCACCGTCACTTCACCGAAGACTCCCGACAGCGGCACGGACAGAGCGCGACTCTCGCCCGCACCCAACGACACCTCACGAGTTGCCGCTTCGTATCCGGGCAACGTCAGCACGACGTTGTGGGCCATATCCGGCCGCAGCTCCAATGTCACAGGCGTCTGGCCGCGATACACGCCGCCGACAGAAACACTCGCGCCCGAAGGTTCAGAACGCAGCGCCAGGCGGCCGTCTGGCAAGCCGAGGCGGATCGGCCCGAGCGACAACGGCTCGTTTGCTTTCACCTGCACGTCGGCAGTCCAAGGTTTGAAACCTTGCAGCTGCAACTCGACCGGATGATTGCCGGCCATGACCTGCGTGGTCAGCGGCGTGACGCCGCGATCTTCGCCATCGACCAGCACTTTCGCGCCGGCCGGTTCGGAGTTCACTGTCACTTCCGCCCACGCCGGCACCAGCTTCGGCGTAAACGTCTGGCTCTTGCCTTCGCCGATCACATCCACTTCGCCAGTGAACGGCTGATAGCGTTGCGCGGCGATCGCGATCGAATGTTTGCCGGGTTTGAGCGTGAAGTCGCCCGGCGCATCGCCGAGCTCTTTGCCATCGACAGTGACGCGCGCCTGGCTCGGCACATCGACACGCACGCGGCCGGGCAGCTTCTCCAGCTTGAGCGTGAATGTTTGATTGGTATCGCTGGTGACCTTGGCCTGCAGCTGCGCGGGCGAATAGCCGGGCTGCGTGGCCTTGATCAGATAATCGCCAGGCCGCACCAGCATGCGATCGCCGAATCGAAACGCGGGCAACGTGCCTTTGACATCGACCTGCGCGGCGGCCGGCTCGGTGACCACACTCACCGAAGTCGCGGTGAAAATGAACCACAGCACGACTAGCACGGCCGCGCCGACCAGGCCGAGCACGATGCGCTTGGCATCGAGCGTAATCGAGCGTCGCGCTTTGACCTGCTCGGTGGCGCGAAAACGAATCGCGTCGATGCGCTCGGCATCGCCTTCGGTCGAGCCTTCCAGTCTGGAGCTGGGCTCGATGATCGGCGGCGCGGTGATATTGCCGGCACTGCCGTCATCGACTTCGACGACGTGCTGATCGTCGCGCTGTTGTAGCCGCAACCGCGCGGCGCCGAAGTTGATGACATCGCCACTGCGCAGCCAGGTCGAGCTCTGCACCGGCACGCCATTGTGCAGGACCTGCGCGCCTTCGGCAGGCTGCACGAACAGCTGATCTTCGTGCCAGCCCAGATAAGCCTCGGGCCCCGACGGGCGCCCGGCCATGACGATGACACTGCCCGGTCCGCCGATGGCGATGGGGAAGTCGTCAACCGCGAAGCGGCGCTCGCCCAGGGCCTCTCGTACCACCAATGCTTCGCGAACGCTTTGCTCGCTCAAATCTTGTCCTCGCAGCGAATCACGATCGGCGCCGGCGCTGCTCCCGGCATCACGCTGATCTCGCGCCTGACATCTCGATACCCTGGCCGGGTGCCGACCACGGTGTAGCTGCCGGGAATGAGATCCAGCGAACGTTGCGCGAACGCGCCGAGCGCGCCCACGCGATAGATAGTGACTTGTGTGACGTTGTCCGACTGCAGGGAGACCGGCACTGGCACGTCCGCACGCGCCAGCCACTCACCCAATGTTTTGATCTGCCGGGTCAGGACCGGGCCGGGATTGGCAATGCCCGCCGCACGCGCCAATGTTTCTTTCGCAGCCGCGCGCACCGGCTGACTGAACAACCGCTCCGGCTGCGTGAGATACAGCTCCAGCTGCTCATTCAATGACGCGCGCGGCGAGGTTCGAGCGACGCCATCCGTCGCCGCCGCGATGGTCGAATCGAGCTCCAGCACCGCGCGATATTCCTTCAGCGCGTCGGCCCATTTCTCCTGGGCTTCGAGCTGCTGCGCGGTCTGCAACTTCGCACCGATCACGCCGGTGCGCTGCTCCTGCTCGATCTGCTTCAGCGCCTGCGGAATCTCGGGAGCGTCAGGACGAATGCGTCGCGCAGCTTCGAAAGCGTCCCGAGCTTGGGCGTACTTGGCCGCGGCCAAAGCGCTGTAGCCTTTCGCCATCGCGCTCGCGAAAGCATCCGCAGCCTGGCGAGATGAAATGCGAGCGAGCCCGTCGCTCGCGCGTTTGGTTTCTGCATCCAGCGCGAGAGCTTTGCGGTAGCTGTCGATGGCTGGTGCCGTGTTGCCTTCTTTCTCGAAGCGTTCGCCGAGGGAAAGCAGCTCCAGCACCTGGTCGAGCGTTCTGGCGCGTTTCAAGCCGCGCTCGGCCACCTGATTTTTCGGATCGATCTTGGACGCGAGCCCAAATGCGGCCTTCGCATCTTCGGAGCGGCCTTCCTGCAACGCCTGCGCGCCGGCCTTCAGTTGTTCGGCCATCACAGTCGACGCGCGCTTCTCGACCACATCGAGCAGCGGCAAAATTTCATTCAACTTTTGTTCCGCTGTCACATATTCGCGCGCGCTGAAATCTTTGTCGGCATCGGCGAGTAGCGCGTTGGCGCGGCTGAATTCTTCACCGCCCCATTGAGCGGCGGCGCGCTCGTTGAGTCTCTGCATGCGCGAGTCGATGCCGGTGCGGACTTCTTCCGCTGCCTGCTTGGCCTTGGCGAGCTCGGCGAAATCGACTTCCTTTTTCTCCGGCGCTTTCTCCTCGGCCTTCG
>CAMLEO010000027.1 GCA_946478975.1 uncultured Steroidobacter sp. | reverse complement strand
CCTGTCCCAACTGGCGGCCGACGTCCTGCGCAAGCTCAGGATCCCAGGTCGCGGCGAGACCAATTCCGGCAGCGTACGCCGTCGAAGGCCCCGGCGAGCGGATGCCACTCGGGCCGTCGCTCATGTTGAACGCTGGGATGCCAAGGCGCGGCACCGGATGAGTTGCGAAGCCGGTGCCGCCGAGCATGTCGATGGCTTCGTCCAACGTCAGCTTTTCAGTCAGCGATTCGAGCGGCGCCACGGCGGCAGGATCCGGATCGTGTGCAAACGTTGCTGTCGCAAAGATGCAGAAACATCCAGTCAACCAGCGTGCCTGCGCGATTCTCTGAGCTCTCACCGACTTCCCCGCCCCATCATCTGGTGCAGTCGTTGTACTGCCGTTCGGGTACTTTGTCTATGGCTTTACTAATTTGTTATCGGTTGCCGGCGACTCGGCATCGCTCTGAGCGGCACGACTACGGGAATCCCCCATCGTGCCAAAGGGTGAGCGCGTGGCGCGCTCACCCCGAGCGTCACATTAGAAGTTGTAGCGTGTCGTCAGACCGAGCTCGCGGCCGGCCGTGACAGTGCCGATGCGCAGCCCGGAGGGAACACCGTAGATGGTCCACGGCCCGCCATCGGTGTCTTGCACGACTTCATCCAACAAGTTCTTGGCCCACACGCTCACATCCCAACCACCCGCCTTGAATCCCACAGATGCGTTGACCTGCGTGTACCCCGGGAACCAGCGCGCAGTTTGCGGGAAGTAGCTCTTGTCTCGCGTGATCACATTCGCACGAATGTATGGATCGAAGCTGCCGAAGTGGAAGTTGTAATTGGTCATCGCGCTCACGCTGGTCTTGGGCAATGAACCCAGCGTCGTGCTCGAACGACACTCGCTGACGTACTTGCCCTGCTGCACTCTCGGCGTGCCATCCACGTCCGGAACACCGTCGCCGTTATAGTCGTTGCACGGAACCAGGGCATTGTCGAAGTGCGCGTCGGTGTACGTGTAGTTCAGGCCCAGCATCCAGTCCTGTGTCAGCAGCGCCCGCAGCTCGAATTCGTAGCCGCTGCTGACCGCCGCCGCATTCTTGAACATCGTGCCGAAGCACTGCGGGCCGGCGGCCGTGCCATCGGTCGTGCCGAAAGCCGGGCCATTCGGATTGGGTACTCCAGTACAGGCGATATTGAACTGCGAGGCGATGTAACCGTCGTATTTCTGATCGAAGTAAGACAGGTTGGCGGTCAGGCGCCGCTCGAACCACTGCGACTTGATGCCTACTTCCCAGGTCTTGGATTTCTCGTCGTCGAAGTTGCCGAAGCTGGCCGGAATTGCCGCCTGCGGCGCCGCCCGCGAATTTCCTGAGCCGGGACGGAACGACGTGCCATAGGACACGTACGCCATCAGGTCCTGCGTGAACTCGTGCTGGTAGTTCGCGTTGCCCGTGGTCGCTTCGTATGTGTTCTTGGTTCCATTCGTCAGCGAGTTCACCGTGATTTTTGAGTAGCGCACGCCGACATCGAAGCTGTCGCGATCCGTGAACGCGAAACGCTGGTTGGTGAATACACCCAGATCCTCGGTGCGGCTCCTGGCATCGTTCGAGAACAACGGCGGAAAATCCGTGTGACTCTTGCTGTCGTTATTGGCAGCGAACACACCGTAGGTGAAGTTGTAGAACTGCCTGCCCGCCGACTGATAGCGCAGCTCGTTGGTCAGAACGTTTGTTCTGGTGGTGACGGCAATGTTCCTGGCGAAGTTGTTCGCACTGCCGATGCCGGCAAAGTCGAAGTTCAGGTCGGTGAAATAGTCGGTATCGATATAACTGCCGACGTAATCGAGCTCGGTGGCATCGGTGAGCTGGTAGCGGGCATTCAACGTCGTCAACGCACCACGATACGTGTTGATGTTGGTGCCCTCGTTCAAGGCAATGCGGTCGTCCAGGGTGAACGTCCGGCCGCAGGCGATCGAGCCGACCAGAATGGCTCCGCCCTGCTCGCCGGCGCAGGGAGCGCGGCCTTCGATCTGCCGATAGAAATCGCGGTTGTCGTGGGTGTACTGCTCCATGAGATTGACCTCGAGCTTCTCGACCGGCCGCCAGGTCAACGTGGCGCGTCCCGCCCACACTTCGGCATCGTTCTCACGGCCGTTGAAGATGTCCTTCACTTCCGTGCCGTCGGTGCTGTCATAAACACCGGCCAAGCGAAACGCCAGCGTATCGTTGATCGGCCCGCCGACCGCAGCTTGCACGTTCTTGCCATCGTGATCGCTGGCCGTCGCTTCCAGATAACCTCGTGTTTCCGAGAAGCTGCCACGCTGCGTTGTGATCGTCAGCGCGCCGGACGGCGACGGGCGGCCGCGAAGCGTGCCCTGCGGACCGCGCAGCACTTCAACTTGATCGATATCGAACGTAGTGGTGAACGCATCCACCACGCTGATCGGCGCATCGTTGAGATACGACTCGACCGTGTTGGTGGTGCCGCCGGATCCGCCCGCGCTCGGCATCTTGATGCCGCGTAATGAAATGGACTGTTCTGACGGACTCGTGCGCGTCAGCGACAATCCGCCCACGACCGTGGCGATCTCCTGCACGCTCTGCACGTGCAGCTCGCTCAGCGTGTCCGCTGAAACGACATTGATGGTGGCCGCGACCTTCTGCACCGGCTCCGCGACCTTGTTGGCCGTCACGATGATTTCTTCGAGACCGCCGGCAGCGCCGCTGGCCCCCGAATCATTCGCTGCCGACGTGGATGTTTGCGCGGACGCTAAGGTGGCCCAGGCCAACACGTTGACTCCTAGCAACAGTTGGCTCGAGCGTCGCTTCGATGGAATGATCATCTGTTCTCCCCCTGACTCGTGGCATGCATTTGCAGCAATGAACTTTTGAATGCCAGGGTCGATCGCAAAGGCCTGGGAGCCTTTGTATCCCCCTTTACCAATTACTTTTTAATCATCATCGATCAACTGCGATCAAGCCTGCGACCGCAATCGACCAAAGTCAAGCAGTTTGTAGGGGGCTTTACTAAATGATCGATCACATTCGATCATCAATAAAAATCCCGCAGCACCGGCCGGCACTGCGGGATTGAAGTGTTGCGCAGGCCAGCCCGCCTGCGCGCTGGGGATCAGGGCTGCGAGCTTTGCGACAATACAACAGGGCCGAGCAGTCCCGAGGGCAGCAGCGGCGAGTCGGCCTTGAACGGATCGAACGTCGCATGGGCAATCTGCCGAGCCCCCGGCTGTTTGTCGCCGATCATGCGGTTCGGCCACAGATTGGCGACTCTGACTTCGAGTCGATTGGAGCCGGGTTGGATCGCATCCGTTACATCGACCACGAACGGCGCCTTCCAAGCCACGCCGACGATCTTTCCGTTCAAGCTCACTTGCGCAATATTTTTCACATCGCCAAGGTTGAGCCGGACACGTGCGTTCTTCGCTCGCCAGTTGCGAGCCGCCGTGAAGGTGGCGGCATACGTGGCCGTTCCAGAGAAATATCGAATGCCGGGTTCGCTGTTCGTCGTCCAGGAGTTCAACGTATCGAAGCGTGCCTGTGCAGGAGCACCGCGGTCCGCCTGGAAACTGACGGTCCAAGGTCCTTTCACCTCGGCCAGTGTGCTGGTCACAGCTTCGGGAACGTTCCGATCAGGCGCCGTCGCAGGCTGGCGGAATATCACAAACAGCGCAGCGTTGGGTTCGAGCTTCAGCGGCACGATGGTTCTGCCCTGTTCGCTTCGATAGGAGGCAGGCCGGATCTCTCCCGAATCGGCGCGCCAGATCTCTGGAGATAAACCCGAGGCGCGGAAACTCGCTGCCACGGCCCTCGCCCGGTCCGTGCCATTGCTGATGAAGTAGATATCGCCCTGATCGAGCTTGCGATGCACGTAGCGCAGTTCGGGATCGGCCTCGCCGCTGAAGATGCAGTCAGGCGCGATCTCCAGACGACGCATCGACGCTTCAAGCGATTCGTTCTCCAGAACTCTGCCGCCGCCCCAAAGCTCTCCTGCCAGACGATCGAACTCGGTTGCATCGTCGGCGAGGCTTGGTGTCGTCGTCGGACGAGCACCCACCACAGTCGCGCCCTGCTCCACCAGCGCCGCGATCTTTCGCAGCACCGGCAGAGACATGCGCTGTGTGCTTGGATCGAGCGCGAGTACGCGATACTGCATTCCGCTCGATGTGGTCAGCATGCGGTCCTTCACCCCAAGCACATTGACGAGCGCGTCTGCATTTATGAAATCAAACGCGTACCCCGCTGGGATCGCCGGCTTGCGTCGTGCGAACACGTTGGTGATGTTGTCGCCTTCGCCGTACAAGTACGCGATGTCAGCAACAAAGCGCCCCTGCTGTAACAGGTAGGCGCTGCGAGTGAGATATGAAACCCAGGGGCCGGCGAATTCGGACCACGTTTCATGCCGCGTGAACCATTGGCCGAACGGCCCCAGCGTCGCCCCGGGCCCGGGCCGATCGTCCGGCTGATGCGCCGAGGTATGAATCACAAAACGATTCAATCCCATGGCCAGTTCGCGATCGGCGAACGGCTTGAGGATTTCAGGCGTGAATGCATACGTGTTGCCGAATGCAGTGAGCGATTCAGCGGCGACCAGGTTCTGACCATAGATGTGCGCGACGGAAGCCGATTCGCGAATGTCCATGTCATAGCTGTCGCGTTGTGCCCAGGGCGCGGACGCCCACAGTGCGCCCATCGGCACGTCGGCACTCTTCTTCACCTGCATGCCATCGCCGACGAACGCGCGGCCATTCTCGTGCGACTCGCCGTAGCGCTTCATGCCTTTGGCGTGCAGCGATTCGGAAAGCTGCCCGTAATGGGCGTCGGCAATCAGATCGCCGAGCGTTTGCCGGAAGTCCCAGAGGAATTTGTCACTTGCCGCTGCGCTGTCGACGATGCGGCCGGCGAACACGGGCAGCCAAAGCTTCGCGTCGTAACCGCGACGCTTGCGAAACTGTTCGAACATATCGTCGGTCCAGTTTGCGATGCCGGCCTCGTAGCTGTCGGTCAGCATGAACTGCAGCCCCTGTTTGCCGATCGACATTGCATCCAAGGTCTTTGCATACTCGCCGAAGTACGCGTCGAAATATGACTTCACATGCTCGCGATTGAGCTTGTCCACCTCCAGCCCAGTGCCTTCCTTGGACGCGGGATGATTGGTGCGGCCGGTGAGCGAATATCCCACGCGCAGCACCACCCAATCGCCTTTCGGTGCGGCCCAATCGAGAGTACCGTCCGGACGCAGCTTGCTCGTCAGGTCGATGATTGAACTGGCAGTGGTCGCTTCGGTGCCTGTCACTGCAGGCGTGTCGTCGGACGCGACGATGGCACGAGTCGAGAAGCCTGCTTTGTCTTCAAACCTGTGAACGCGCGCGGCGACGTGCGGCTCGCACTCCAGAATGTGATGTTCCTTCGGCGGCGGCGGCGACGGCCGTCCCATTAAAACATCCAACACACTCGGCTGCGGCTTCGGCCGCTCCAGCACGAGCCTGAAGGTGCGCGCCGTAACTGGCGCGAACGAGATCGTTTGTTGAAGCGCACCGTTTCTGGGCACGTCGACCACTTTGCGGAAGGTATGGCCGTCGTCGCTCGCTTCGAACCGGATCGCCCCGCCCGTTTCCATGTCCGAAGGCGTGCCGAAATCCGGCCGTTGCACGGCCACCGTCAACGCCTGGAGTTGCTGAGGCTTGGGATAGACGAACTGAATCCAGTCCGTGTCGCCCGCGCCATACGGCAACGAAATGGCTTTCGCGAGATCGCCATCGGAGAGCCGCGCGGTTTCGAGATCGCCGCTGCTCGTCGTGATCACCGGTTTAGCGGCCGCGACTTCAGTTCTGGGCGCAGGAAACGCGATGACGCCAATGTCCGCGTAGTACTCAGGCGGCGCCTCAGTCGCAGCGAATATGCCGCCGCCAAATGGAACATTCTGGAACGGACCCGTCACGTGAGGCGGAGCGGGAACTCGCAGCTGCGAACCTTTGCCGCCGTGAAGCAGCGCTTCGCTCCAAACCAGTTTCTTCATTCCCGCCGCGGGCTTCACCCACGGACCGCCGCTCTCGCTCCAACCTGGAGACGCGGCAATCGTGAACTCCATGCCGTACTGCTGCGCCTGACTCACTGCATAGCGAAACGTGTCGCGCCAGGGCGGACTGAGATAGGCGATTCGCTGATCGACCAATGCGGCGGCTTCACGCCCCGGACCGCCCAGCGCCGCGTCGAAGTTATGCACGCCGCCGATGCCGACACGATTCAACCAGGCGAGATCTTTTTGAATGCCGTCGCGACTGACATTGCCATCCATCCAATGCCACCACACCCGGGGCCTGGCGGCGTTCGGAGGATTCTGGAATCCAGCTTCGAGCGCGTCAGCCGCCGGACTTTCAGCAGCGGACGCGCACGCCATCAGGAGGACGCCGCCAATCACGGCAGCTAACAGGGCAGCTTTGGGACTCGCACGACGTGCTGTTCCAAGTATCGCCACTTTTGTATCCCCCTTTACAGCTCAATTTTCAATCAGTGTCGATCAACTCCGATCAAGATTGCGGTGGATCCGGCGGGAAAGTCAAGCCAGTTACTAATCAGCGATCGGGCCCGGTCAGCGTCAGCTCGTTCCTGCCGCCCGTCAAAGTTCGCCGCTGCCCTTGCCATTCGAACTCGCCGCTCAAGCCCTTGGGAAGCGTGATCACCGCTGACAGCTGGCCTTCGCTGAGGGAATATTTTGTTTCGATCATCCCTTGCGGATGGGCGACGGCGGCATCGAGGCTGGTGAGCGATCCAAGATGGGGCTCGATGCGGACGCGGCTAAAACCGGGCGCTGCGGGTTTTACTCCAGCGACGTACTCCAGCAACCCACACGTAGGATGCGCAGACCATGCGTGAGTGTCGGAACGGCTGGGATCCGGTGTTTCAGGCCACGTTGTAAAATTCCGCTGCAGCAGCCCACGCCACGACTCCAGCAGTTCCATATATCGATCGGTCAGCCCTGCGTGCGCCAGGGCCCGCGCCAGATAGAAAGAGAAGTAATAGCTGGTGCCGGTGATGCCTTCCGGCGGATCGATACCATGGTTGCGCATGGTTACTCGATCTAACAAGGCGCGATGCTGAGATGCCGGCGCGATGTCATGAAGAACGGCAAGCACGGTCGCATGCTGGCTGAACCGGGTTTTCTCGGGAGTGTCTGCGTACAGGCCGCGCTGCTCATCCCAACACTGCGAATTCACGCCGCCGGTGGATTTCTTGGCTTGCGCGATGTATGTATCGGCGCGGGTTCTATCACCCAACGCCCGTTCTACATCCGCCGCCTCTTTGAGAGCGCCGATGTATTGCATGGTGATGATGCAGCTGCGGATGCCTTTGCCGCGCTCCGCCCAACCGTCCAGCCCCGGCTTCCAATCGACAAACGGCCACCCAGGCATCGGCCCAACCAGGCCGGAGGGTTCGATGTAACGAGCGAACTCATCGAGCACCGCACGCGTGCCGGGCAGCGTGCGCTTCAGGACACTCGGGTCCGGCTGATGCATCCAGTAATCGTGCAACGAGCCGATCCACAGCAACGCGAACGGTGGAATGACCTGCTTCAGCACGCCAGGCCAGGCAGACTGAGGCAGCCCTTCCACCACGCGTGACTGATCGAATGCATCCAGTGCCTGGACCGCAAGTCGCGCATCGCCTGCAACAGCGTACGAAAGCAGCATCTGGATGCGCGTGTCGCCGATGTACTGCAGTTGTTCCCAATAGGAGCTGTCCATGTATGTTTCATGCGCATCCACCAGCGCGGTTCGCCAGCCGATGTTCCAAAGCGCATTGAGCTCGGGATCGCTGCTGACGAAACGTCCCTTGGCCTGGAACGGATAGCCGGTCTCCCAGGTTTCGAAATCCTTCAGCGTCAGCGGCTGCGCTTCGGTCTTGATGTGGATCTCGACGAATCGCCAGGTGCGCCACCAGAACGGTTGATAGCGGCGCTCTGCTCCATCCGGCTTGAAGGTGTCCGTCAAGCCGAGCGCCAGTCCGTTCTGAACCGTCGCGCGATCGCCAAAGCGGACCCGCTTCGATCGATACGTGTCCGCCGGCTTGGCATCAGGATCGTAGAGCGCCTCCACATAGGTCACATCCACCCGCGCGCCCGCTCCGCCCGAAACTACGAGCGACGGATACGCCGACAGCACGTGCCCGGCGTCGATGACAATCGCTGCCTCGGTGTTAGCTGGCACTGTGATGACGCTGCCAGGGAACTCACTCGCAGCAACGCCTTGTGCACGAACGACACGTCCACTCGGCACGCGCTCGTAGCGCATCTGTGGCAGCGGATCTGAGATGAGATTCCACGGAAGACTGCCAGCAACGTTCGCTGGAACTGCGGCACGCCAGCCCTGCGAAGGCGTGACTCGCTCGGCCCAGTCGGCCGCCTGCAGCGATCCATCGAACGTTTCGGGCGGACCCGCCGCATAAAAGACTGACCCGAGGGCATTGGAAAGCTGCGGCATGCCGGGTTCAACGGTGCGCGATCGATCTACTCGCACTTGCCACTCAGGACCGGTATCGATGAGCTTGGCCTGTGCGCTGTTCTCTGCCTGCAGCCAGAAAGCCGTGTGGCCCGATGTCATCTGCGCAAGTGGCGCACTCTTCGCGTCGTTCCACGCTCGCGCCGCAACTACGTTCGATCCGGGTTCGAGCAGCGGTGCGATATCGAAGCTCTCGTAGCGCCACTGCTGCAAATGACCGCGAGCCGGGCCGGCGCCCACACGCTGGCCGTTCACGAATAAAACAAACCGCTGATCGGCGCTGACACGAATCCGGAACGCCCGGGGCTTGTCGCGCACCGCCACCTCGCGCCGGAACTGAAGCGCAATCGGCGTCGACGCAGCGTCGGCGGCCGGCGCGTCCGCATCGGTGATCCACGTTCCCGCCGCCAGCGCCGGTGCGCCGAGAAACAAACAGCCCACGAAGACCACGAGAGCCCGGCGCATCCTTTGTAACCCCCTTTACAGACCAGCCGCAACGCGGACCTTACAAGATCGCGCGGCGATCAGCCAGAGATGAGCCGCAACAGCAGCTTGCGCAGCGTGCTTCGTTCGGCAGCCGTCAGGCTGGCGGCGAACATATCCTCGTGCTCGGGAATGACGTCTCGCGCATCTTCCAGCAGCTTCAATCCCTTGGGCGTAACGAACAGCTCATACCGACGCCGGTCGGTGCGGGAAGCCACGCGGCGGACAAATCCTTGTTTCAAGCATTGCGCGACCTGCAGTCCTGCAGTCGCCCGCTCCGTTCCCAGCAGCGCCGCGAGCTCGATCTGGCTCAAGCCCGGATGCTTGGACAGAATGGCCGGCGTGCCGATCAAATGCGGCATGATGCTTCGGAAACGGGGATTCCGGCCCAGGCTCTTGATCAACAGGATATGCACGGTGTGCAAGTACAGGCCGAGCACCGGATCCCGGTCTTTGCCCAGCACCGACTCGATGGTCTGCACGCCTTGCGAATGCAGGCGCCGGGACGCGCCGGGTTGTTTGCGGGCGGCATTCGATAAGGGATGATGGGCAGCCGCCTTCGATTGCGCGCTGGATTTTTTGCGTTTTGGGGAGGTAGCCATCCGCACAAGATAGCAAACTCGCGCGGCAAGTTACGTAGTCCCTGGCGCTTTTGCAGACATCGGCCCGCCCCGGAGGGCGGACCGATTGCCATCGACGCTATTTTTCAGCGGTTCCGCGGCTACCAGGTGTACAGGCTCGCCCAGGGATACTGGCCCGCCGTCACTGCGAAGTAGTAGTAACCATCGGACGATCGTTGCAGCGGCAATTGGCCGCAGGTTCGAGCCTGGCCGCCCACCGTCAGGGTCCGCCCATCAAAGTTGGAGCAGCCCCAGCCATTGATGGTGGCGCTGGTGCGATAACAGACCGCGCCAGCGGTATTGAAGTTGCCGGTGTTGCCGGAGAACGTGATCGGGTTGGCGCAAGTCCCGCCAGAGCCGCCGCTCGTATTGAACGTAGCGGTGACGGATCGCGCCGCCGTCATCGACAACACGCAGGTCCCTATTCCCGTGCACGCGCCGCTCCATCCAGCAAACGTCGAGCCACTCGCTGCTGCGGCTGTGAGAGTCACAGAGGTTGCCGTCGAATAGCTCGCGGAGCAGGTGCTGCCGCAATTGATACCCGAGGGGGATGAAGTGACCGTGCCTGTTCCGCCGCCCGCTTTGGTGACGCTGAGCGTGAAATTCGTCCCTGGGTTGCCGCCTACCCCGGCGCCGCGACGAATCGCATCCAATGCACCTTGATCGACGATGGCGCCATTGTTTCTATTGAACAGCGCATCGCCGCCGGACTGGGTCGGCGGCACGCCGATATCCCAATAAAACGTCTTGATGCCGTTGGCATACGCGGCGTGATTCACGTACTCCAGATAATACTGCCGCGATTCCAGATTCAGGTTCGGCCGCACGCCGACCGCATATTCGCCGATGATGACCGGAATGCCCTGCGCCACCCACTTGGTTCGCACTTGAGAAAACAAATCGTCGTGATACGCCTCCTGCGCCCACGAACAGGCACTCTGCGGCGGATACGGCGAGCCCCAATACAAACAGCTGCCGCTGGGATTCAGCGTATAGTCGTACGGATCGTAATGATGAATCTCCACGATCAGCCGGTTTGCAATCGTGTCCGAGGGCATCGAGAAATAGTTCAGCCCGTGCCATGCGTTGGTGTTGTATGTCTGCACGACCAGGGTACGAGAGGCGTTGTTGCCACCTGTGGCGCGTACGGCGTCGACGAACGTCTGGTTGTAGGACTGCTGCACGGTGATGTGCTCGGTCGTCGGCGTGCCATAGTCGGCGTGAACTTCATTCGTTCCGGCAAACAGCACGTGCTCGTTGTAGCTCTTGAAGGTATTGGCGATTTGCGTCCAATACGCGCGCTGTTTCTGATTCACCGTCGTCTGATACGAGTACAGCGGATGCTCTTCGAGCCAGCCGCCGTCCCAGTGAATGTTGAGGATCACATACATTCCCTGGCTGTATGCGTAATCGACCACCTGCTTCACGCGCGCCATCCACGCTGCGTCGATGGTCATCCTCGTTTGGTCGGCGTGACAATCCCAGGCCGCGGGAATGCGAATCGCATTGAAGCCCGCCGCTTTGACGGCATTGATCAACTGCTGAGTCACCATCGGGTTGCCCCAGGCGGTCTCGCCGCACTGAGCTTCCATGGTGTTGCCGAGATTCCAACCGATCGTGAACTGGCCAGCGACTTGGGTTGCGGGCGGCAAAGTCTGCGACCATGCCGCCACAGGCCACAGCAGCACGGCCGCCCAGATGAAGGCGGACCGGCCGAGTGGAACCAGAGTGCTCCGGATGTAACGTGACATAGGATCCCTCCTGATACGATCAAGACTCCTCGAGGCCGCGATATTTGAAGTCGCGCAGCGCGACCTCACCGGCACCCGCGGCATAGATGCCGATCCTGAGACTCAGAAAGCCGCCGAAAACGTTGTGATGAAACCCGGACACTTCCATTTGCCACGGGTGCTGGAGCCACTCGGTGCCGTCGTGGGAGTAATGAAACGTCACGACGTTGCGCCGGTTGGTCACTTTGATGTGAACCGTGCGAGTGGCCATGCCCTGGCGCATCCACGCATGCTCCTCGCCGTAGTTATAAGTGAACATCTGTTCGGTGCTGAAGCCGATGCCGACGAACCCGCGAGCGTTGTAGAACAGCACCAGCCCACCCTGCGCTCCTTCCATGACATCCATAGTCACGGAGGCTTCATAGCTGTGATCGCCGACGATGCACGTTAGCGGCGAGCTCTCTCCTGCAGAGGCTCCCTTTCCCTCGAGGAACAAACTGCCGTCGCGATAGCTTGCTCGCTCGCCTTCATGCGGCTTTGGATCGAAGAAGCACCACTGCACGCCGAGCCTGTTGGTCGAGAAATCATCCGAGAGCGCAAACCCAGCGGCGCTGGGCCGACCTCCACGCGGCTTTGGCAGCGGCGTCGACAGCGTGCCGCCGGTCGCACGAAACCATCCATCGCTGCTCCACTCGACCGGTTCGAGCAGCGTTTGCCGCCCCAGCGTGCGGAAGCCATTCTCGTAACCGTGATAGACCATCCACCAATCGCCGCCCGGGCCTTCAACGAGTGAAGCATGACCGCGCGACCACCAGGGCTCATCGACGCTGCAGGTTCGAACGATGGGATTGTGAGGACAGTTCTCCCACGGACCATGAATGGATCGCGAACGTGCGACGATCACCATGTGGCTGGTCGGCGGACCGGAAGTGCCGCCCACTGCAGTGACCAGGTAGAACCATTCGCCGCGCCGGAAGACCTTCGGCCCCTCGGGAGCAAACATTTCCACGACCCAGTCGGCCGGGTAGCGCCACGGATCGTAAACCTGTTCGAGCGGCCCAGCGGTCGATAGCCCGTCGTCGGTCAGCGCGATTCGCCGCACGCCGTTGACGAACAGATAACGTTTGCCGTCTTCGCCGACTGCGTGGCCCGGATCGATGCAACCGGAGATGTTCAGATCGATCGGGTCGCTCCAGGGGCCGCGAATGTCGTCTGCATGCACGACGTAGATGGAGGTTCTGTCATCGCGAAGCGCCGGGATATAGATGTAATAGCGGCCGCCGTGCTTCACCAGATCCATGGCCCACACCGACCCGATCGGTTTCGTCAACGCCGGCCCGAGCGGCGCCCAGTTGACCAGGTCGGTCGAATGCCAGATCACCGCGCCGGGATAGGAAAGGAACGACGAGAACGTCAGGTAGTAATCGTTGCCGTCCCTGAGAATGGTCGGATCCGGACGGTCGCCCGCAACGATCGGATTCAGGAATGTTCCATCGCCGCGATCAGCCTTGCGCTGTCCTTCGATACCACGCGTGATCTCGGGCGAACCGTTCGACACCTGACGAGACTGAGGAACCGTGCATCCTGCGGCGCCTGCAGCCGCTCCGGCCAACGCCAGCTTGAATGCATCCCGTCGGGTGGTTCGGGTCATCTGCCCGGCTCCGCCGTCAGCGTCACCAGAACTACGTCATTGGTATGCATTGGCAGATCGATGCTGTACTCACCCTTGGGCCCGACCGTCACCTTGCGATTGGTCTCCGGAACGTCGCGAGTGAGCGCTTGGAGTTTGTTGAGCTGCTCGGCGCTCAGCGAAGCCGGCGCGCCCATCTCGATATAGGCCGAGTACGCATCGTTCGCTCGAAAGCCGGTGCGCTTGACTTCGAGTCGATACTCGCCCGCAGCCAGATGTTTGAAGTTGACTCGGGTGGTGGGCGCGGCGGACGCAGGAACGAGCCTGGTATAGAACGGGCGATTGCTGACCTTTTGCTCAGGCTGCTCCCAATCCCAGATCAAGGCCGCCGTCACCGCACCGGTAGTCGCAAGCAGCGAGTCCTGATCGGGCGAAGGGATTTCTTTGCCTCGCACCGCGTGCAGATATTTGTAAGCAAAGTACGCCGGCTTGCGAATGCCTTCGCGATTGATCAACCCGAAGCCGCCGTGAAACGGCGTCGACGGCGGGCCCGGCTCTTCGAACAAATCGGTATAGGTCCAGTAGCTCATGCCCTGGACCATGCCCTGCGTCGCCTTGAGCTTGCTGAGTATGTAGGGCGCGCTGATGTATGAGTCATGCACGGCGTCGCGAGGCGTGTAGCTCGTGCTCCATTCGGTGAAGTACAGCGGCAGCGATGGGAATGCCGACTCGCCGATCTGCTGCCTCACCCGCCGCACGTCGCCGACGATTGCATCCGGCGAGGGAGAAAGCTTGGTGTCACTCTGCCCTTTCTCGTCCAGGAAGCCGTGATCGACGCCATAGGTGTGCGTGGTCACGAAATCGACCGGCGAACCTTTCTTTTGCGCGTAAGCGAGAAACTCTGGCACCCAAGCCGCGCCTGCGGTTGAAGGGCCACCGACTTGTAACGTCGAGTCGATTGCTTTGATCGCTCTCGCGGTGACGTCGTACAACTCAAAGTAGGCTTGCTGGTCAGCGTGCTCCCAGAAGCCGTCGAGATTCGGCTCGTTCCACACTTCGAAGTACCACTGGCGGACTTCGGCCACGCCATAGCGCTCGCGAACGTGCCGAATGAAAGCGTCGATCAAGTCCCGCCACGGCGCAAGCTTGGGATGCGAGGTGTTGCCCTTCCAATAAAAAATCGTCTGCGGCGAAGTGGCCATCGCCTCCGGCGTGAAGCCCAGCTCTACGAATGGCCGAATGCCTTTGGACAGCAGGTCGTCGTACAGCTGATCGAGCTTGGTCCAGTCGTACACGGTGCGCCCGTCTACGACTCGCACCGTGCCGAGCACGTCGTGAAAAATTGCGTGGAACCGTATGTAACGAAAGCCGAGCTCGTCGACCGCCGTCTTCAGCTGCGCCTGGCTGTCGGGCCGGATCAACGTGCCTGGAAAATCCGAGCCGATGGATAAGTCAAAGAACCGGTCCACCGGATGCTCCGCCCGCGACACATCGACCGTGATCTCACGAATCGGAGCGTCGGCCGAACCTGCAGTGCCGGCGAACAGCCCGGCAAAAGTCATCAGCGAAAAGGCAATACGTCGCGAACTCAACCAGAATGCATGCATCGGTCGTGGGCCCCTGCTAAACGCCGCGGCGGGCTAATTGTTATCGCTACCGCGACTATAGGCCTTTACTCGGACAATTGTCCAGCGTTGGACACTGTAAAGACCTGCACAGTTCTGGCGCTCAGAGGATCGCGCAGCCGATCGATGTGAGGCCGCCGACGAAGTTGGCGAACTTCGCCAGCCGGCGAACGTTGGGAATGTCTACTGTGCCCGCTTCGATGTTCGCCAGATTGCGCTCGCGCAAGTCACGCAGCGCTCGCATTACGTGGACCCTGGATAAACCGATCGCGTCCGCGATTTGTTTGGCGGTGACTGGCAGCTCGAAACATCCCCGACTGGCGGCCGTCTCCACCGCGCCGAGCTCCAGGCTCGCCATCAGGCACACCATGCCCGAGTGCAGAAAATAAACGTACTCGAGCGACGCATTGCGCTCGAACAACACCGTCCGTGGTATGAGCGAAACCACTTCCAGCTCGGCGGACAGCCGCTTTCGCTCGGCTCTGGGCAACAGCGAGATCAGCTTGTTCGTACCATCCTTCGCGATCGTTGTTGCCATGTCCGGCCTTTGGAGACGAAAGCGGCACGTTATTACTGTAGTAACATTTGATCCACCCGTGGACTGTATCGTTTGCAACACGCGCGAGCATATGCGCTCTGCCAGGCTCAGTGTGACAGCACGGAATACGCTTCTCTCGCCATGACTGCGTGACCCGCCTGGGTCGGATGAATGCCGTCCCAGAACAGATAGTGGTCAGGATGCTGGCACGTGAACGGCGGCACGTCCGGCGTGATGCAGGGAGCAGTCACATTCGTAAAGCCAAAAGCCGCAGGATGAGCGATCACGTCATTGAGCTTGTGGAACACGTCGAGTTGCACGAGGTGCGCGTCCGCCGGCAGCTGACTCCACACTCCCGCCAGGTTGGCGTTGAAACTCACCACCAGCGTATGCGCCAGTGGTGCGATTCCCGCGCCCGCGTGAATTTGATCCAGGATTCGCACGGACGGCGTCAGTGCGAGATCCGGTACGTTGGTCACCAGGAACTCCCGCGCGCCGGCCGCATATAGCTCAACAAAGTTCGCGCCGATCGAACTCAGAGCACGCTGGAGAATGATGCTGCCATCCCCTCCCAACACATATGCCGCGAGCGCATCGCGCACGTCGTTGCTGCCGATCTCGATCACGTAAAGCGAACCCGGCGCCGCGACGCCGCCGTGATCCTCCAGGAACCGAGCGACCTGAGTGGAGAGATTCACATTGATGCCATCGTCATACGCTCGCGCCCGGTCGACGGCATAGTTGCTGGCATTCGGATTCGATCCACGGAAGGCGGGCTGTGCGTTGCGCGCCAGGCCTAGCGGTTTGGCGAGTTGCTCCACCCATGTTTCACCGTTGCTCAAGTGATGTCCGCCGCGTGCATAGGGCGCGTTAGGAACATAGGGAAAATCCAGCGCATAGGCAGGAGGTGTATTCGTCCCTCCGCGGATCGCAAAGCCGTTGCCGGGATCCGACAGGCTGGTGCCGAAAACCACCATGCCCGAGTACGTTTGCTCCGCCGCGGATGCTGTTCCTGCCAGCGACAGAGCGAGACAGCCAGCGAGCGCCCATTGCCTGCCGGTTTTGTAAATCGTTCGAATGATGCGCATGGTTTTTGCTCCGGAAAGATTCGCAGCTAACGCCCGTTCCGGTGACTAGTCAACCTTCGCTCTTCATCCGCAGGTGCGCAGTGGCAGCAGTCGATGCAGCGGCCACAACAACCAAGCTCAACCGGCTGGCGGCACCAAGCCCCACGGGAACAATGTAACTATCGCGACTGTCCAACGGCCGAATTCGACTCACGGAATGACGAGGAGCGGCCATGCAAAGAGTCTTTGTGCTGTTGTGGATCGTCTGCCTGTCGGGCTGCGCCGTCGGCGGCAGCTCCCCCGCCCCCTCGCCTCGACCGAAAACCGACTGTTCCCAATACATCGGCGGTTACGGAGCGTGTACCAGCTCCTGCGACGGCGAACGCCGGATGTCCGAATCGCCGCTCTGCTCCGCCGAGTGCAAACAACCTTTTCCGCCGAAAGAGGCCAACTGCTCCGCCACCTGCGCCTTCGAACACATTCGAGAAATCGAACGCGAGAATGCCTACCGCTCGTGCATGCAGCGCTGTGACACGATGCCGTTCGACTGCCGCGTGTAGAGTTTGTTAGATCCGTGCGTATAATAGGAAACAAATAAATTGAGTCGACGGACTCGCACTCGTACCGAAGGGCTATGGACAAGCGGTTAGATGATTTGTTCCGACTGTTGCTCATGGTGACGATGCTGACTGGCGCCGGCTGCCAGACGGTCGTTCATAAAATGTCGCCGCCGGAGTCGTTGAAAGCGGTGCCGCCAGTGACGGTTCAGCGCGCCGGGCCGCTTTGGCTGAGCGGCATCATGACAGCCGGCCCCTGGAAAATGACCAATGTGTCGGTGGGCTTCGGCGGGCATTGGTGCAGCCACCACCTGTTCAGCGCCGACAGCATCGATCGCAACACCTATGGGCTCACCGTCAACTCGCAGAACCGGGTGCTGCGGGCCGGCTGCAAGATGAAAAGGACCGGTCGTTTCTATTTTTCGAGCGACGAGCCGTCGGACGGCAGCGAATCCTCCACCTTCGACTGCAATTTCAGCGGCTTCGACACCGGCAACCTGCACCTGACGACGCACTCCGACGGCACCAAGCACGGCGAAGTGACTTACGGCGCCCTGAAATGGGACGTGCATTCCGTGCACATCGACGACAGGCCGGATGTTTCATTCATGCCGCTGGGTTACGAGGTGTGGGACGGCGACAATGTGATTGCCGCGGTCGAGCTGTTCCGTGAAAGTGACCAGCCGTTCCAGCCCGACACGGGCGGCCGCATCTGGATCAAGCCATCGTTATCTGAGGAAGATCAGCAGCGCGTCGTCGTCCTGGCCGGCGGATTGCTGCTGTATCAGCCGACCGATGGGCAGCCTTTGATGAATTGCGACTGAACGTTCAGGGCTGCAGCACCAGCTCGTTGCCCTTGTCGACGAACACTTCGCCGCTTTTCCAGATGTTGATCGAGTAGCGTGCCTTGCGCGACTTCATCAAAGGTAACAGCGCGGGCAACAGTTCGCTGAGGCCGTACTTGGCGGGCAGCTCGTGCCACTTGCCGTAATCCAGATACGTCGCCGTCCAGTGTTCCTTGCCCTTCACCGCCAGGACATCCACTTGCCAGTGGAACGTCCCAGGCTTGTACACCTTGCTGAGCCCATCGGTCAGCATGCGCCGGGCCATCGCCACCAGCTGCTTGCGCAGCTTTTCGCCATCCTCCGACTTCACGATGGGACCGTTGAGCGAGTGTGACTCGATCCATGCAGCGAGCTTGCGATTGAGCGCAGCTGGCACCGCCTTGGGCTTCGTCGGTGAGATGAGCTCGCTGACGTCGAGGTCTACGTCGAGCTCGATTTGCTCGCGGAATGCCTCTGTAGGCTTGAGCAAGCGAGCGAGGAAATCGCGGAAGTCGAGCGCGAGCACCTCGTGCCCGCCTTCGCTGTCGTAATGAACGATGCGCTGGTCCTCGCCGTCTTTCCAAAACGCGATGCCGCCGCCATCCGCCAGCTTCAGAAACGGCACGAGCTCGGATTTAGCCGCCTTGTCGACGTTCAGCAGCCCGGTGGGATCGGACCAGCCCACGCGGAGCGCATCGTGGCGCGGACCTTTAGGACTGACGACGAGAGAAACGAACGCGGGAAACTCGGCCGGCATCTGCATGCCTTTCGCGAGGCGCTTGCCGATGGCGGCGAGTTGAGTGGCTGCTCTGGACATAGCGGCAAAATGTATCACAGCCTCGCGAGCGTCGAAGGCGCTGAGCGTCAGGATGGCTCAGCGCCTGAACGAACGTCAGCGCCAGCGATACACCGGCGGTGCTGTGACCTCCCGAACCGGGGCGGTCAGCGACGCGCCCCTGGCAGGATTCGTGGTCGCTGCCTGGTCGATGAAGCCATACAAAACGCCTCGTGACATCGACGCGCCACGCTGTTCCACATCTCCGATGTTGTAGGCAGTGCCCGAAAGCACGATGTTTCTTTCGAAAGCACCGAGCGGCATGAACACCGTCGCAACGCGCGCCTGATCTCTCACCACGGTGTTTGCGGAGACGAGGGTGAGAGCCGACACGACGGCGTTGTCCCTCACCTCGCCGCTGACGACCGTCGCTTGGTCTTCGATACGTGCATTGCCTCGCACGGCGCCGCCGAGCACACGAGCATTCGGGCCCTACGAATGCACTCGCATCCACCACAGCACTTGAAGCGACCCAGCCGCCGCCGTTCGGGTGCTGATGCCCGCCCGGAACCGGCGGCTGTGCGTTGGGCTGAAAGCCCAGCGGCATCGCGCCGGCGAGCTGCACCATCCACGGAAAACGATAGATGGTGTAGTACGGCTGGTCCCATCGAATGTTATGCATTTGAGTGGGCGCCCCCATCACCACCAGCCACACCGATCGATCACCCGACACCAGTGCGAATGTCACCGCACCGTCGGAACCCCGTTGCAGCGAGCTGTAACGTGCTCTGCCATTGGCGTCGATCGCGACCACGCCCCATCGCCATCCTGACGCGGGAGGCGGTACTGACGATGGCTCGTCTTGAAGACCAGCAAATGATGTCGCGTTCGGCGCAGACTGCAGCACGCCGCGGAATGTCACAGAGATCTGGCTGGCACCGGCATCGGGCATGAGCCGAACGATGTTATATCCCCAACGTTGTGGCGCCCACGCCGCCGGAACATTGAAGCGGCGGTTGGCAAGATCCAAAGCCTCTAAACGTGTTGTTCGCAGCGCGCGATTGCCGCCTTGAGGATCGTAGCTGCCATACGCAGAGCGGTAGACCGCGCCCTGGTCGCTGCCATCGGGATTGATGTAATCCCAATTCACATTGTGCATGGCCCAGTCGCCGAACACGTCGTTGAGCTGCTCGATGTTCCAGCCTTGATTGCTCATCAACACATTGAACGGGTCGGCAGTCGGCTGCCCGGCCTGGCCGGGTTTCGGCGCGCGCGCCCAGATGTCGTTCACGGCGGCGTAACCGAAGCGATCTTTGAGATATTCCCAGAACTGCCAGTTGCAGTAGCGCACCCGAGTGGAGCCGTAATACAGGTGCGGAAAGTTGACGGACAGCTCGGAGCAGTGGACGTTGCTGCGCATTTCGGGCAGCTGCACCGTCATCCAGTTCGCATGGCTCTCCCACATCCAGCCGACATACGGAGAGTCGCGCAGTCCGCCGGTCGAGCCTTGCAGGCCATGAGTGAACTCGTGCGCCAGGCCAAAGCGATCCGCCAGCGCGCCCGGCCCGATCCACATGCCCATCAAACCGCCGCCGTCGACGCCGCCGCTCAAACCGAACGAACCATCCAGATGAATGTTGACCTTATATTTGCTGGCAGCCTGGCAATAGGGCTCCGGGAACGCCCTGTTCAAGATGAAGTCCTGCCACACGGACTCCAGGTACGCGCCCGCGTTCATCGCGTCGCTGTTTGATACCAGGGAGCCATTCCACCGAAATGCAAAATGCGTCGTTTCATAACGCACCGCTGGCATGCCGCTCGACTGGCCCACTTGCCAGGTGCCGACGACACACGTAGCGGCGGCAGCAATCGCTGGCTGCGCAGAAGCCGGCGAGGTCATGCCGAGAATGAAGCATCCTGCCAGCGCGGCAACTCCTTGCCGCAGCATCCGAGGCACTCGCTGTAACATACAAATTCCTCCATGAACGATCAGGGCAAATCCATGCCTTTGTGAGACGCTCGACGCACCTCCTATTTGTCCGAGAAATATAAAGAGTAGCGCGCGGCCCGCAAAAATCAATCCGGCAGCGAGGTCCGGTTCATTCGCGATGGTGGGTCAGCAGGTAGCGCAGGTAGTCGCGCTCGTTCGGCAGCTGCGCCCGGGCTTCCTCGTGCCCGTGCAAGAGTCCTTGCGCATACGCGGCGTCCAGTTCCGCCACCAGGTGTGCAAGCACGAATATTTGATTCAGCAGCTCCTGGTCGCGGTGACCGACGGCATAGTCATGCGCGCGTTTACGCAGCGATTCGAAGGATGTTTTGACCTCGCGATATCGATCGACATCGAGGCCTCGCGAAGCTGAGTCCGCGAGCTCCAACGACGCGAGCACGTCTGCGAGCATCGACAGCGCACTTGCCTCATCTCGGGAGCGGCGAGCTTCGGACGCATACGAGGATCGCAGGCGAATCTCCCGGCGTTGCGCTTCGCCGGTGAGCGGATCGGCATATTCGAGCGACACTCGCGCTTCAACGGCCGTGCCGTACGCGAACGCTGCGGGCTCCAGCTGCATTAGCACGGAGCCATGCTCCGTGGCGCGTAGATCGCCGAGCGACGCTGTCTGACTTTGGGCGGGCGCGATGGGCAGCTCACCATACATCTTGCTGATGTGCCCCTCCTCCATGCTCACGCGGATCACTGCATCTCGCGCGACGATCGGCAACGCACTTGCGATCACCGTGCGAAGCGTCGTCGCGATCTGGTCCGGCGTTTTGACATACAAGGTCGCAATGGAGATATCGGGCGCCGATGTTTGTTTCACCAGCTGTTCCAGGCTCGCGGCCTGCGTTCGAGATGCCACGTCATCGGTCAGCAGCAACAAATGTTTGCGTTGACCTTCAGTGATCGAACTGCGCAGCTGAGCAATGCCTTCGCGCAGCCCGGCGCTCAGGTCGGCGGCGCCGTTCGCAAACACATCGCCGAGCCGATGATGCAGGAACGGCTTGTTGATCACCGGCCCCGCCGCCGCAAGCACCGTCGCGTGCTCATCGACTGCAATGATCGATAGCGTGTCGCGCTCGGTGAGGTTTTGCACCAGCCAATGCGCAGCGGCGATGGCGTCGTCGAGCTTGCCGTTCACTCGCATGGCATTCGATCGATCCAGCACCAGCGCAATATTCAGCGGCGGACGAGTGGCCGGCGCCACGTCTTTGGAATCGACCCGATAATCGACTTTGAGCAGCAAACAATCCCGGGATTGTTCGTCATAGCTTGCACAGCCCAACGTTGCAGCCAGACCTGCTTCGCCATGTTGCAGATCGGCGGCCTCCTCAACGGGTACGGCGCTCGCTTCCGCCACTGGCGCGTCGTCGTCGTGCGTCTTCATACAGGCAGCCAGCAGCAGCGAGCCCAACAGCAGGGCGAAACGAAGCGACCTGAACGAAATCACGCCTCAATCCTTTGACGGCAGAACTTCCGGGGCTGCAGAGCTTGCAACCAGCGGCGCGTAGATGGGACCAGGCTGAGTCGAGTGTTCGATCTTTGCGCGTTGGGCGCTGGAATCGTTTTCTCGCACGGCGTCGCTGCGATATTCCCGGCGCGGATCGCGTCGATAGCGAAGCCCGGAGCCGCGGCGATATTCCGAAGCGGTGAAGCTGAACCCGAAGAACACGCCAGATGAACGATAGCCGCGGCGGGACGAACCTACACCGATGCTCACGAAGGATCGTTCATAATTGCGGCCGCCGCGATTGAACCAGCCACGATTGAACCAACCGCGCCGATAGCCGCCGCGATTGCGGCCCATGGAGTAGCGGCCGCCACGGACCTGTCCGCCGCGGACTGAACGGCCCATGCGACCGGCGCTGTAACCCTGACGACCGCTGCTCATGGAGCTGCGGCCGCCATGACTGCTGCCCGCATCGGCGATCGCCGCCGAGCTGCCCAGGGCCAGCAACAAAACGGCAGCCGCCGCCGAGAGTAACGATATTGATGCTCGCTTCACTCCTTTGAATTCGAAGCGCGACACGCGAGCGGATTCCGCCTGCGACACGTTTGCTACTGCCGATAGCGATAGATCATCGCCGCACCCTGGGCCTGGTCAGTTATCGATCGCGGTGAGCCCACCGCCAGCACTCTGCCCGTGCGCGACATTCCCACCGAAATGCCGAATTCGAGATAGCCGCTACTGTCCTGCAAATCGGCGACCTGCGACCAGCCGGCGCCGGCCCGCTTGAACACCGTCAGGGAATGTTGACCATAGTTGCCGGGAATCGCCGGAATGTTGACCATCACGGCGGTGAGTGTCGAGCCGTCGGCGCTGAGTGTGACACGCTTGCCGAACTGCAATCGTTGCGCGACCGAGGGAACGAGCGTCACACCCGTGCTGATCCAAGTGCCGGCCGCACGCTCGTACGTTGCGACGTAACCGTTGCCGCCATCGGGCGCCGCTCCATACGAAGAGCCGATCACCACGGTGTTGCCATCGCCGCTGACATCGAAACCCTCGCCTTCGATGCTGTAACCATCGCCGCCGAAGTACGGCTCGGCCGAGTTGCCTTCGATCGTCGCTTCCCACGCCCACTGCGCGCCGGTGCGGCCGAAGATATAAAGCGTATTGTTACGATCGCCCCAGCTGCTGGCGTACTCGTCCTCGGTGGCCTGGTTCTGCTCGCCGGAGAAGACGACGAGGCGCCTGCCGTTCTCGCTCAGCCGCAGCCCCATGCCGAAACGATCGTCGGATTGTGGTGCCGGCGCACGCAGCGTCTGCTGCCGCTGCCAGCTCCCCTGCGTACGCTTGAATACATAGACATTCCCGGCCAGCAACACCTCAGAGCCGTTGCGAGTGATCGATTCATACGGAGCACCGACAGCGAGCACGTCGCCCGAAGCGCTCAGCTCAACCGTGCCGCCGAACGAAGCGCTCTGCTGAGGCGTGGCCGATTGCAGATAGGCCTGTTGCGACCAGGTATCGCCGCTGCGTGTATAGACGAACACCGAACCCGGGCCTGAGCTGTTCACAGTCGGGTCGTATGGATCATCCCTGCCCTCGTACTGCGCGCCGACGGCCAGCGTGTCGCCATGAGCACTGAGCGCCACGTCGCTGCCGAAATAGTCATAAGCACGTGCGTCCGGCGGTTCGAGCCTGGTCTGCAACAGCCAGTCATGACCGGATTTGCGATAGATAGAGACGGCCCCGGAGCCGATATATGGCCATTTGGCACTGCCGGCGTACCAGGGATCGGCGACGGCCAGGGTGCTGCCGTCACGACTGAGCGCCAGTCGCAGGCCGAAAAAACCGTTCTTCTGATCGGGCGTGGGCCCGATCCGCTGAGGTGCGCCGTACTGCCCGGCTGCACACATCAGCGGCAAACAGCATGCAGCGATCACTCCCAGCAACCCTGCCCAACCCCAAGCTCGTGCGCGCATGGTTCCGTCCTCCTGCCTTCCAGAATGAACTTCGTCACGAGGTGGTTCCTCGTGATATAAGCCGTCCCACAACCGGCTCTCCTATCTAATAACGATGCACAGAAGCGAGCTCGACGCCCTCGCCGCCCATCACAAGCTCACTCCTGCGGCAATCGACGCAGCCTTCGAAATTGCCAATGCGCGACCGAACGCCGGCGAAGTGCGGCAGTTCGTCGTGCGGCTGTTACAACTTACCGGAGTGCTGTCGCTTGCGGCCGGGCTCGTGTTCCTGATCGCGGCTAACTGGTCGGAGTTCGGCGTTGCCGGTCGGTTCATGCTCGTGCAAGGCGTCCTGGTCGCGAGCATCGCGCTCGCATTGTGGAAGCCACCGGCGCACTTGCTTGGCCGCTGTGCGCTGTTGATCGCATTCATTGCGACCGGCGCGTTGCTCGCGCTGTTCGGTCAAACTTATCAAACCGGCGCCGATGTCTATGAGCTGTTCTTGACATGGGCGGTGCTGGGGTTGCCATTCGTCATCGCTGGACAATGGTCGGCAATCAGCGCGGCGTGGCTGCTCGTGCTCAACTGTGCCCTGCTGCTGTTCTTCGGCTCGCATCCCCAAGGCGGCTGGCTGTGGATCGTATTTGCGCCTTGGGACGAGAGCACGTCCCTGGTGTTACTGGTCCCGAGCGCAGTGAATTTGCTGTTGTGGGGAGTTGCGGAATATCTGAGGCGCAGCCGAGGCCTTTCGGCCACGCCGCGCTGGGTTGCACGGCTTGCGCTCGCATGCGCCTTTGGATTCCTCACCTGGGCCGGGACCGATGCCACGATGGGCCCCAGCGTTTCTGGCGACGAAGTGCTGACATGGCTGGTCGTATTCGCTCTGGAAGCGGCTGTAGTGGCGTACGCTGTCCGCCAGCGCGATGACGTGTTTCCACTGGCACTGACGGCAGGAAGTTTGATCGTGTTGGGTGCAACGATGTTGGGCCGTCACGCCGGGTTCGACAGGCTCGGCTCGATGTTTGTAATCGCCATCTGGCTGATTGCGAGCTCCACCCTGAGCGGACGCATCCTCATGTCGCAAGTGCGCGATTGGCGTCATGCGGAGGGCGCGGCATGAAGCGCTGGATCTCTGTCGCACAGCTCACCGATGAGCTGTTGCGCCGTAAGCTGATCAAAGACGCGTCGACAGCGCCCGAGCCGGGCAACGAACGTCCGTGGTACATCAGCATCGTGCTGGGTTGCTCGGGCTGGCTGGCCGGGCTGTTCGCGCTCGCGTGTGTCGCACTGTTTTTCAAGCCGGACACGCCTGTAGGTTTCGCCCTCGCCGGCTTGATCCTGTTGTCGACGGCGTTCGGCCTGTACGCTGCCGATCGCAGCGGCGCCTTCCTGGATCAACTCGCGCTGGCGTTCTCGATCGCGGGCCAGCTGGCACTGGCATGGGCCGCGGGGGACGCGTTCAAATCCGATGCCGCGACCGCTGCGTTGGTCGCAGTAATGCAAATCGTCCTTTTGTTAGTAATGCCGAACGCGCTGGCGAAAGTGCTGGCCGCCCTGTTCGCTTGTTGCGCGTGGGCGCTGGCGATTCGCTTCGCATGGTGGGGTGCGTCGGACTTCTATGTCATGCGCCGGCAAATCACATTGGCGCCGGCACTTCTCACCTGGCTCGTCATCTGGACGCCCATTATCGCCGTGGTGTACGGGCTGATCAGAACCGAGCGAGCATGGATGGCGAGTGGCTTGCGTCGAATCGCACGCCCCGCGTTGAACGGCTTGCTGGTGAGCCTGGCGCTCGCGACGTGGCTGTCCGAACCGAGCACCAGTTTCCTGCCGTGGGGCGGAGACACTCAGGTGCGGACGAACTGGTTTTCATTGTGGCCGTTGCTTGGCGCCGCCAGCGCGTTATACGCCGCGTTGTGTGCATTCCAGCTGCGCAGCCGGGCAATGATCGGCGTGTCGATTGCCGGTGCATTACTGCATGTGGCGCAGTTCTACTATCTGCTCGGCACGACCTTGCTGATGAAGTCCGTCATCATGCTTGGCGTCGGTGTCGCCGCGCTCGCCGCTGCCTATCAGCTCAACGATCGGAATGTGCAGAACGAGCCGGACGCTTCATGAACACTTCACTGACTCGGGCGATCATCGTGCTGGCCGCGGTGCTGATACTCGGCGCCGTGAACTACTCGATCCACGCCAAGGAACAAATCATCCATCACGGAGAGACGATCTACCTGGCGCTCGCACCGGTCGATCCTCGATCCCTCATGCAGGGCGATTACATGGCGCTGCGCTTTCAGCTCGGCACTCAGATCGAAGCATCTTTGCCAGCCATTCCTGTCGCCGCAAGTTCACGTGCGCCGGTGGTCTTGGACAGTCAACGCGTCGCCACCCTCGCCACCAACGGTGCCGCGGGCGATTTGAGTATTCGCTATCGTCTTCGCGACGGTCGGGTGTGGCTGGGCACGAACGCGTATTTCTTCGAAGAAGGCTCGGCAGACCGATATGCGCGTGCGCGCTATGGCAAATTCAAAGTGGATCCCGCCAGCGGCGAAGCGGTGCTGGTGGCATTGAGAGATGCCGAGTTGCAGGCACTCTGAACAGACTCACTCGCGTCGACGCGGTTTGAATACGATGTCGAAGTCGGTGTGCCAGGTCTTGCCGCCATCCGTGGAGCTTTCGCTCGATTCGCGAACGCCCTCTTTATCGTGCCACCAGTAGGCGCGAATCTCCCGCCGCTGATCGTTCTGCAATGTTTGATGTCCGGCGAACATCAGTCGTCCGTTGCGCATCCCGCCTTCGATGATCAGCAACTCGCCCCGGTTGCTCACCCAGGTTTGATGCCAGGCGCTGCGGCTGGCGTCGTAAATGCTGAAGCTCTCGCCGCGCACGCCGGAGTTCCCTTCGTACAACTCGTGAATCACACATCCGTCCATCAGTGATGTGATCGTTGCGTGGGCCGTAGGCTTGCCCGTGGCGGGCTGGTCGTAGACGTCCCAGTCGCCAACCCAGAAATCGAGCCGATGATGATCGGCGGATTCGCAGGCTGCGGACGCAGCAGCGGACGCCAGTGCCGCCACGACGCCAATCACCAGCCCCAGACCTTTCCTGTGCATGCGAGAGATCCTTTCAGTAGTCGTGGCCACAGGGTGCGGTTATAGCGCGAAAGCTCCCTCGTTAAAACTTACCGTTTGGTGCGTTCGAACTTGCACCTCGTGCGCAGTCGTGGCAATGATACCGCTCACATTCGCATGCCTGGAAACCAGAAATGTCGGGAAAACCTGCGGGCCGCTGGAGTCGTCGAACGTGGCTCAAGAGCGCAGCGGCAGCAGCCGCAACGACCTGCCTGCCGCTGCCTTCACTAGCGGCGCAGCGGCGTAACGGATTCGCATTGATTGCCGGCGGCAGACCTGCATCGGTGCTGAGCGACGCCGAGGCCGACTCGGCCGTCCAGCATGTCGCCGACAGCTTTGCTGACGACTTGAAACGAGTGAGCGGCCGAGCGTCGGAGCGACTCAACTCTCGCGATGGAGCCAAAGGTGCAGTCGTCATCATTGGCGTGCTTGGCCAGAGCCGCATCATCGATGAGCTGATAGCGGCCGGCCGCATCGATGCAGCGGGACTTCAGGGTGAGTGGGAAGCATATCGACAAATCGTTGTCGATCGTCCCTTCTCCGGCGTGGCTCGAGCGCTCGTGATCGTCGGCTCCGATCGTCGCGGCGCCGTGTTCGGCACCTACGATGTTTCCGAAAAGATCGGTGTATCTCCCTGGCATTGGTTTGCTGATGTGCCGGTGCGGCGGCAGAACGATGTATTGCTCACAAACCTGGCTCGGCACGAGCAGCCCAAAGTCCGTTATCGCGGCTTCTTCATCAATGACGAAGATCCCTGCCTGCGGGACTGGGCCAGGAAACAATTTGGCGGCGTCAATTCGAAAATGTATGCGCACGTTTTCGAGCTGCTGCTGCGGATGAAAGGCAACTATCTCTGGCCGGCCATGTGGGGCAAAGCGTTCGCCGATGACGATCCGCAGAGCATGGTGCTGGCGGATGCGATGGGCGTCGTCATGGGCAACTCACACCACGAGCCCATGCTTCGCGCGCAAGCCGAATGGCATCGCAACTCCGACAAGGGCGTGACCGGCGGCAAGTGGGATTACACCACCAACGCGTCCAACCTCCGCACCTTCTGGCGAGGCGGCATCGAACGAATGATGTCGAAGGGCGACGGCCGAGGTTATGAATCGCTGGTGACGATCGGCATGCGTGGCGACGGCGACGAAGCGATGGCCGAAGGAACCGCGACGGAGTTGCTCGAACGCATCGTTGCCGATCAGCGCAAGATCATCGCCGAGGTCACCGGCAAGCCTGCGGATCAAACGCCGCAGGTCTGGGCGCTCTATAAAGAAGTGCAGGATTATTACGATCACGGCATGCAGGTGCCGGACGATGTGACGCTGCTGTTTGCCGACGACAATTGGGGCCAGATCCGTCGCCTGCCGAAGCCCGGCACGCCGCCGCGAGCAGGCGGCTACGGCGTTTACTATCACTTCGACTATGTCGGCGGGCCGCGTAATTACAAATGGATCAACACCAACCAGATCGAGAAGACCTGGCAGCAAATGAATCTCGCCTACCAGCGAGGTGCACGTGCGTTGTGGATCGTGAATGTCGGCGACATCAAGCCCATGGAATATCCGCTGGGCTTCTTTCTCGCAATGGCGTGGAACCCAGAGGCGTTGACTCCAAGCGCGCTCGCCGCCTATCCCGCCGCTTGGGCACAAACGACTTTCGGCGCCGAGCACGCTGCGGCGATTGGCGAGATGATCACCGCGTACAGCAAATATGCCGCGCGTCGCAAGCCCGAGCTGATCGATCAGGACAGCTTTCCGCTCGGCGATGGCGCAGGCCCGGCGCTCGATGGAGGTGAATTCGGCGCCATGGTCGCGGAGTGGGATGCGCTGGAGCAACGCATGCTGGACACGCGCCGAAAGTTGCAGCCCGATCAACTCGACGCCTATTACCAGCTGCTGGAACATCCCATCTCGGCGATGTCGAACCTCTATCGGATGTATTACGCAGCGGCGTGGAACAAGCACCTCGCCGCACGCAACGATCCTCGAGCAAACATCTTTGCCGATGACGTCGAGCAAGCGTTCCAGCGCGATCAAGAACTGACGCGGCGCTATCACACCCTCAACGGCGGCAAGTGGGACGGCATGATGTCCCAGGTGCACATGAGCTATGTGATCTGGAACGATCCGACACAACAGTCGATGCCGAGCATCACGCGCGTCGCAGGTGACACACCGACGGACCGGTTGGGACGTGCAATAGAATTTGCGAAACGTGCGCCGGCGCCGGACGGTGTCATCGCGATCGAGGCGCCGCATTACAGCCGGGCTCGCAACGCGAGCGGTCTCAACTGGACCGTCATCCCGAATCTGGGCCGAACCGAAGGCGCAGTGCTTGCTGTGCCTCAAGGGCGAGCCGCGACCTCGGCGACCGACGGTGTGCGGCTCGAATATGACGTCACAGTCAACAAAGCCGGGCCAGCCCTGTTGACGTTGTATCTCGCGCCGACCTTGGACACGCTCGGAGCGCAAGGCCTTCGCGTCGGCGTTTCGCTCGACCAGGGGCCTGTGCAAATTTTAACCGCCGCGCTGGAACCTTCCGGCGGCGGGTATGACACACCAGCCAAGAAACAGTGGGCACGGGCCGTATGTGACAACGCGATGGTCCTGGCAGCCGAGTTGGGGCCGCTGACTGCGGGCAAACACACGATTAATTTTTGGCGGCTGGACGATAATGTAGTCTTGCAGAAGCTGGTGCTGAGCACCGCTGCCGTACCGCCATCTTATTTGGGGCCGTAAGTGCGTCCTTCTGGAGGCTCGATTGCGCCTCGCAAGGTTCATGTCGATCTGCGTGTGCGCAATCGCCACGGCGCACGCGCAGAACAAAACTGCTGAGAATCCCGCCGAGGCACTGGAGATGCCGACGGTGGTGGTCGTAGGCACGACGCCGCTGCCTGGACTCGGCACTGCAGTTCGAGATGTGCCTGCGAACGTGCAGATCTACACCAGCAGCGATCTCGCCGGGCAGCGCCAGGCGACGGCCACCGATTATCTGGAGCAAAACCCGACCGGCATCTCCTCGAACGCCGCTCAAGGCAATCCCTTTCAGCCCGACATCAGCTTTCGCGGCTTCAGCGCCTCCCCGCTCCTCGGTACGCCGCAAGGCGTATCGATCTTTCAGGACGGCGTGCGAGTCAACGAGCCGTTCGGCGATATCGTGAATTGGGATCTCATTCCGCAGTCGGCCATCGCCAGCCTGCAGCTCATTCCCGGTTCCAATCCGGCGTTTGGTTTGAACACACTCGGCGGCGCCGTGGCCGTGTACACGAAGAGCGGCGCGCAGTATCCCGGCGGAGATGTCGAGCTGTCCGGCGGTTCGTTTGGTCGCAGGACGGGCGCGCTCGAATGGGGCGGATCGAGCGGCGTGTTCGATTGGTTCCTCACCGGCAATCTCTATGACGACGACGGCTGGGCCGACCACAACCCGAGCAGGATCCGACAGTACTTCGGCAAAGTGGGCTGGCAGAACGAAACCAGCGACCTGGATGTGAGCTTTACCGGTGCGGACAACACGCTGCAGGGGACGCAGACGCTGCCGGTCTCGTTTCTGGACGACATCCGGCAGGCCTACACGTTTCCAGATGAGAACCATAACAAGCTGGCCTTCCTCACTGCCAAGGGCAGCCACTTTCTCAACGACGAGCTGCTGCTCGGTGGCAACGCGTATTACCGCAACTACGAGACGCGCAACTTCAGCAGCAACGTCAACGACGAGTTCGATGACGATGGCATCCAGGCGACCAACGACACTGCGGATATCGATCAGGACAGTTACGGCGGCGGGTTGCAACTCGTTCTGAGCAATGAAGTGAATGGTCGCAAGAACCAACTGACAATCGGCGGCACTGCAGACATCGCTCGCGCACGCTTCACGCAACATTCGCAGGAAGCCGAGTTCACCGCCGATCGCAATACCATCGGCATCGGCGACTTTGGTCTGGAAACTCAAGCCGATACTCGCAGCCGCTACTTCGGCGCGTTCATTGCGGATACGTTCAATGTGAATCCCGAGTGGACGATCACGGCGTCAGGTCGCTACAACCAGGCTCACATTCGCATCGAGGATCGCACCGGTGAAGCGCCGCTGCTGAATGGCGGGCATACATTCTCGCGCTTCAATCCGGCGCTCGGCGTCACCTTCAATCCAAACGCCAATCTCACCGCCTACGCGAGCTATAACGAAGGGGTGCGCGCGCCCACTGCAATCGAGCTCACCTGCGCCGATCCGGACGCACCCTGCAAACTGCCGAACGATTTTCTCGCCGACCCGCCGCTCGACGAAGTGATCTCGAAAACGGTCGAAGTCGGCGCACGCGGGCTGGCGGGCTTGTTGCGCTGGAATGCAGCGATCTATCGCACGCTGCTCGAAAACGATATTGCCTTTATCAGCGCAGGTGCCGGTGCGATCAATGCCGGATACTTTGCAAACGTCGGCACCACGCGCCGCCAGGGAGTGGAGCTGGGAGTCGAAACTCAGCTCAATCCCGTGTCGCTCGCCGTGCGCTATACGTTTCTGGATGCCACGTTTCGATCGGCGTTCTCCGAAAGCAACCCCGCAAACTCCAGCGCGGATGAGGACGGCGTCATCGAAGTCGCGCCTGGCGACCGCATTCCCGCCAATCCACGCCACGTACTCAAGGTGCGCGCAGATTGGACCGTCACGACGCAGTTCTTCATCGGTGCCAATGTCCTCACCAGCGCGGGCTCATATGCTCGCGGCGACGAGAACAACCAGGACGTACATGGACAATTGCCCAGCTACATGGTCGTGAACCTCAACGCACGATATCTCCTATCGAGCAGCTTCGAGGTGTACGCCCGCGTCAACAACTTGTTCGACCGGCGCTATTTCAACTTTGGCGTCGTGGGCGAGAATTTCTTTACCGGCCCCGATCGCACGTTCGGCCCGGCTGCAGGCGTCGATCCCGCCGCCGAACAATTTCGCGGCCCCGGCGCGCCGCGCGGTGTGTGGGTTGGCGTGAGGTACTCGTTCGGGCGTCGAGCGGCAGGCGCCACCGAAGATGCTGACTAGATTTCAGCCCTGACAGGTATTTCCTGCCGAAACGGCCCGCCAAAACGGCGCGAGCCGCGAGCGATGCTCCGCTACCTTATAAAAACCATGAGCATCGAAACTTCGCGGACCATCCGCTCTTTCATTGACCTGCGCGTATTCGCCGAGGGAACCAAAGAACTCACGCCGAGCGGCGCAGAGGGCGATCGATTCTTGCTCGCGAGGTCATAACTGCCCTTACCTCCCGGGCCCGTCACCGTTGCAGCTTTGCGCTTGAACGGCGGCAACGGAAAGGTCGCGAGCCTTCCCGCCGAAGAATTTCTGATCGTGCTCGCAGGAGAACTCGTCATCTCCGGCGCCGGCGTCACACTAACGTTACCTGCGGGCCGCAGCGGCGTATTGCCCGGTGGCCTGGCTTTTTCGTGGACGGCGAAAGGTGGCACCGTTGCAATCGCCATGAGTTGCAGCAGTGGGCCCAGCGGCGCGCAACGTCCCATCTCAATCGATGAGAACGCTCCTCGCAGCGCGTCCGGCGCGCCACTTGCCGAGTTGCTGATCGGGCCGACGCCTTCCTGTCGCAATCACACGGACTACTCCTCTGCCAATGGCGAGTTCACGTGCGGCACGTGGGATTCGACGCCTTATCGACGCCGGGCCATGCGCTATCGGCATTACGAACTGATGCATCTGCTGAATGGAGCAGTCACATTGACGGACGGCGCCGGGCGCACGCAAACGTTCGGCACGGGCGATGTCTTCCTGTGCGAGCAGAATTCGGAATGCTCCTGGCTCAGCACCGTGCACGTCACCAAGGTGTACTCGATCTTTCGTCCGAAATGAGCCTCCGGCGTGGCGATGTGCCACGCCGGAGGCCACGACATCAGTACGTGACGCGCACCGACAATCCATAGCGCCGGTCGTTGAGTTGATACTGTAACGGCGCGCCTTGCGTGCCGATGTAAAGCACGTTCATGCGGTTGTTCAAGTTCACGCCGTCGAACGACACCGCCACATGGTCGGTGATGTCATAACTGACGGAAGCGTCCAGGGAGGCATACGGCTTCGCATACTGCGGAATGCCGTTCGCACCGCTGCCGGTCGTCTGGTCGAGATAGCTCGAGCGCCAGCTGTACGCGATGCGCGCACTGACCGGCCCCTTCTCGTACAGCCCCATGATGTTGTAACTATTTTTGGAGAGCTTTTCGAGCGGCACATTCTGCGGCCGGTTCGAGCCCGCGGTCGCGAACGGATTGGTGATGCTGCTGTCGACGTAAGTGTAATTGGCCTGCAGACCCAGGCCGCTGAACAGGCCCGGCAGCGAATCGAAGAACTGCTGATAGCCGACCTCAAAGCCTTTGACGATGCCGTCGCCGGAATTGATGTTGGTGGTGATGTCGTAGACGGTGCCGTTGAACGTGCCGGTGATGGTGCCGCTGGCGAGGAAGCCATCGACCTCTTTGTAGAATACTCCGGCGGTCAGCGAGCCGGCCGGTGCGAAGTACCATTCCGCAGTCAGGTCATAGTTGTCCGATTCGATCGGACGCAGGCTCGGATTGCCCGAGCTCGCGCTGGGATGGCCGGTCACCGGATTGACCTGGTTGGGATTGTTCAACGTCAGGTTGGTCGAGAGTTGATCGAAGTTCGGACGCGCCAGTCCCTTGGAGTACACCAGGCGTGTCTGCAACGTGTCGGTGAGCCTGGCGCGCATGTTGAAGCTCGGCAGCGCACGCGTGTAGCTGTTGTCGACATCGATCGGTTGCATGGTGCCGTCCGGATTGAACTGAGTACCCGACGATGTCGCATCGGTCTTCACCCAGCGCACGCCCAGGCCGCCATCGATCGGCAGGCCGGCAATGTTTGTTTCATAGTCGGCCACCAGCCAGCCGGTATAGGTATCCTCGCTCTGGCTGTTGATGTCGCCGGGCGCGAAGGCGTCTTTGGTCGTGGCGCCGAGCAGCGCGAACAGCGCTCGGGTCTGCTGCCTCACTCCGCCGCCGCCCGGGAATGCCGGATATAACAGTCCGCCCGGCACGGTGCGGCCGTCGAACCAATGATCGGACGGGCCTCGCATCGCGAGCTCGGGGTGAGCCGACAGCGGCACCAAAGGTGTGCCCGCCGGCGCCGAGCAATTGGGATCGGCGCCGAGAACAGTCACGCAGACACCGTGCCACGTCCCTCGCAGGTCGACGCTGTTGTCGGAATATCGCAGGCCGCCGCGCAGCTTGCTCAAGAATCCGTCGCCGAGACTGTATTCAAAGTCACCGGACACGGTCTTGGTGTCCGCATCGTTACGCTGCAAGGAATCGACGATGTAGGGCGTCGTGTAGTTGGACGGGTCGCTCAACAGCTGCGGATCGCGCACATTCCAGCGCGGATATTTGCCCCGCAGATCGAAGTCCACGATTGTATGGTGCGGCGTGGTGACGCCGTTCTGCCCGGACTGCGTGTACAGCGACAGCACGTGACCATTGCGATCCGCGTTGTAGTACGACTTCAGATACTGAACGTCGAAGGTCGTTTTGAGCCGCTCGCTGGCCTGCCACTCGGCATTCACTGTGAAGTTCTGACTCTGGCTCCACAGCTCCTGGTCGAAACGACCCGTCTCGAACGTTTGATTCCGCAGCGAGCCGCTGGTGGCGTAGCCTTCGTTGTTGAACGTGAAAGTGGCGCCCGGCAAGGGATCGGTGCCGTAGCTGGTGACATTGCCGTCAGCGTCCCGCGCGTTCGAGCGGTTGTTGAAATCGTAGTAATAGGCGCCGGTGCGATCGAACCAGTACTTTGTTTGTTGATACTGGGTGGTCAGCAACAGATCGTCGTTGGGCCGCCACTGAAATGCCGTGTTGACGCCCATGCGCTTGCGATCGCCCTTGTCGTCATAAATTTCGAAACCATATGGGACTTGCGGATTGTCGGGCGCATTGGCAATGGAGCCCGGCGCCACCGTATCGAATGGGCCGGCCAGCAGGCCGTCCTGACGATAGTAGCTCTTGCTGACAACGGCATTGATCAGGAAGCCGATTTCGCCGGCGGATGTATCCCAACGATTGCTGTAGAGGCCCGAGGTCGCGCCGCCGTCTTTATCCACGCGATCGTAATGATTGCCGCGCACCGTCGCGCTGATCACCTGCCCTGCCGCATCGAATGGCTTGCGCGTGCGCAGATTGACGGCTCCGCCCACGCCGCCTTCGATGATATTCGCGGGCGCGTTTTTATATACATCGATGCCCGCCAGCAGCTCCGGCGGCACACCTTCCAGATCGAATGCACGACCACCGGAGGCTGAATAAACGGCACGGCCATCCAGAAAGTTTTGAACTTGCGTCAGGCCGCGCACCGTAACGGCCGGTTGCGTGCGGTGATCGAAGTCAGTCGCGCCTTCGCCGTAGCGACGCTGAATCTGCACGCCCGTTATGCGCTGGAGCGCCTCGGTCGTGTTCACATCAGGCAGCTTGCCGATATCCTGAGCCTGCACCGAATCCACGATCTGATTCGCGTCCTGCTTGATCTGCTGCGCGGAGCGCAGACTCTCGCGAACACCCGTGACGATGACTTCCGTCAACGGCTCATCGCTTTGTTTCGGCGTGTTGGCAGTGGAGGTTTGCGCATGAACGGGGGCCCCAACGGACATGGCCAGGCCGATGGCAATTCCACATCGCAGAGTGATCGATCGCATAGATTCCCCCTGGGGCCCGTTGACCCCTCAAGTCAGCGCCATTTCAAATGTATGAGTATTTAAATACAATAATATTATTAATCACCCAATTGCAATGGTCGCGAAACACGAATGTTTTGTCGCTGGAAACAGTCATGAAGATTTTGCAAAGCGCGCTGCTGAGTATTTTTGGTTGTGTCACGAGCGCAACGACGTTGGCCGCAGAGCCGGTTGTGGACATCACCATTCGAGCTGCGATCGAACGTCCGGGAACGCAGTTCGAGGGCTGGGGCACGGCGCTGGCCTGGTTTGCAAACATCACGGGAGGATGGCCCGACCGCGAGCGCGAACATCTCGCCGATCTTTTGTATGGAGCCGAAGGCCTGGGTTGGACGATCGCGCGCTATAACATCGGCGGCGGCGATGCGCCCGACACCGAGCCCTATTTGCGACCCGGTGCCGCTGTGCCCGGCTTCTGGCGACAACCGGCGAACGCGTCGGGCAGCGGTTGGTGGCGAGCCGAAGATGAATCGATGTGGAACTGGTCGGCGGATGCGAACCAGCGCTGGTGGCTCGATGCCGTCAAGAAACGAGTCGACGCACCGATCTTCGAAGCGTTCTCCAATTCACCGCCCTGGTTCATGACCGTCAGCGGCAAAGTCTCGGGCGCGGCCAATCCGAACGACGATAATCTGGCCAGCGAACAGGAGCCGCGCTTTGCTCAGTACCTGGTGCGCGTAGTCGAGGAGCTGCAACGTCGTCACAACCTGGTTTTCCGCACCCTGTCGCCGGTCAACGAGCCGAATACCGATTACTGGCACGTCGCCAACAATCAGGAAGGTTCGCACTGGAGCCCGCAACGACAGGCTGCCATGATCGCCGCTGTTAACTCCGCCCTGCGCGCCCGAGGCCTGCAGACAGCGATCAGCGCGCCGGATGAAACAAACTCGCATTTGTTTCTTCGTGACTGGGCCGGCTATCCGCCTGCCGTGCGGGAAATGATCGGCCAGCTGAACGTGCACAGCTACGGGGTCGTTCATCAAACCGCGGTGCGCGACATAGCGCGCGCCTCGGGCAAACGATTGTGGATGTCCGAGGACGATACGCCTCTGGACAAAGACCCCGAGAACTTCGATGACATGAGCTCGGGTCTCGCGTTCGCCGAACACGTGATCCTCGATCTCAAACGACTGGAACCGGCGGCTTGGGTCTTCTGGCAGGCGGTTGAAAATCTCAGCGCGCGCAATGGCAGCCAGGGTTCGAACTGGGGATTGATCAAGGCCGATCTGGCGGCACCAGCTTCGCAGCCTCACGAGTTGCATGTCACTAGGAAATATTGGGTGATAGCGCAGTTCAGCCGCTTCATCAAGCCTGGTTATCGCCTGGTGCCCGTGGATGATCTCGACACAGCAGGCGCGCTGTCGCCCAACGGCCAGGAACTGGTGCTGGTTCACGTCAACGGCGGAGCTTCGCCCCGCCGGTTGCAAATATCTTTGCCTGGCTGGCAGCCACGGGTGGTGGTCACCGATCAGAGTCGTCGCGTCGAGCCCCTCCCCGAGCTGGTTGCTCCACCTCGATCAGTGACCACTGTGATCCTGACGCGGCCGGCCCTTGGGAAGAAACGCCGCGACGATGCCCAGCAGCGGTAGATATGCGATGGCGTGATACACGAAGTCGATGCTGGTTCGATCGGCAAATGCGCCCAACGCCGCTGCGCCCAATCCGCCCATGCCGAATGCGAAACCGAAGAACAGGCCCGATACCATGCCGACCTTGCCGGGCATGAGCTCCTGCGCATAAACCAGGATCGCCGAGAAGGCCGACGACAGCACCAGGCCGATCACGATGGTCAGCGTCGTGGTCCAAAACAAATTCGCATGCGGCAGCAGCAGCGCGAACGGCGCCACACCGAGGATCGACACCCAGATCACCGGCTTGCGACCGATGCGGTCGCCGATCGGGCCGCCGAGCACCGTGCCCAAAGCCGACGCGAACAGGAAAAAGAACAAATGCAGCTGCGCTTCCTGCACCGACAGGCCAAAGCGCTCCATCACGTAGAACGTATAGAAGCTGCTGAGGCCCGCCATGTAGAAATATTTGGAGAAGATCAGCACCAGCAACACCGCGATGGCGCCGATCACCACCTTGCGCGGATATGACGACACGGCAGTCGCCTTCTTGGTTCCAACCGCAGCGATGTGATGTGTGACATACCAACGGCTCACCTGCAGGAGCAGGCCGATGCCCACCACAGCTACCAGGCCGAACCACGCCACACTGTGCTGCCCGTACGGCGCGATCACTGCTGCCGCCAGCAGCGGCCCGATGGCCGTGCCCAGATTGCCGCCGACCTGGAACACCGACTGCGCGAATCCATGCTTGCCCCCCGAAGCCAAGCGCGCGATGCGCGACGATTCCGGATGGAAGATGGACGAGCCGATGCCGATGCACGCCGCTGCGAGCAACACCGTTCCGAAATTCGGCGCAGTCGCGAGCAGCATGAGCCCGATCAGCGTGGAGAA
>CAMLEO010000026.1 GCA_946478975.1 uncultured Steroidobacter sp. | reverse complement strand
ACGCGCCGCGCGACGACGCCGAAGCATCCAAGCAACGCGCGTTGCGTGCGGGTGCTGCACGCTGAGGTTCGGCCGCTTCCTGGAAATCAGCCTGCATACGCCGGAGATCCGCGAATCGCTGGCGTTCTATGAATCGCTGGGCTTCGTACAGGCGCGCGTCGGCGAAGTGTTCAAGCATCCTTATGCCGTGGTGACCGATGGCCGACTGTTCCTCGGCCTGCATGGCGAGCCAGTGCCCTCTCCCGCCCTGACGTTTGTAATGCCGCAGCTCATGCATGCGGTCGATCAGCTGGAGCAGCTCGGCATCGAATTCGAAGATCTCAAGCTGGGCAACGAGGTGTTCAATCGCGCCCGCTTCCGCGATCCGTCCGGACAATGCGTGAACATCGTCGAGGCGCGCACTTTTTCGCCGCCGCAGTTCGAAACGCAGCCGACGACAACCTGCGGCTACTTTCGCGAGCTCGGGTTGCCGGCACGCGAGCAGGGCCCGATGCGGGTTTTCTGGGAATCGCTCGGATTCGTCGCCTGGGACGAAGAGTCCGAGCCGTTCGCGCGGACTGCGATCACCAGCGACCATCTGAACCTGTCGTTGTATCGATCCCGCGCCTTCCGTCAGCCGCTGCTGACGTTCGAGGATCGCGACATGCGGGAGCGACTGGCGCGACTGAGAGAGCGCGGCTGCCAGCTTTCCGACGAAATGCCGGATAGTCTCGACGAGTCGTGCAATGGCGTGCTGGTTGCTCCGGAAGGAACCCGCCTGTTGCTGCTACAGTCCGAAGATTGAACGCCCACTGATAGGGTCGAGAGGGAGAAATCTAATGTTCCGAAGCCTTGCCGCCGCAATCGCGGTCGTGTGGATCGCCGGCGTTGCCGTCGCCGACGAAGGAATGTGGACCTTCGACAACGTGCCGCAGGCCGCGATTCAACAGAAGTACGGCGTCACGCTCGACCAGCCCTGGCTGGACAAGCTGCAGCGTTCGATCACGCGCTTCGAAAACGGCTGCACCGGCTCGTTCGTTTCGCCCGACGGCCTGGTGCTCAGCAATCATCACTGCGCGATGGAATGCCTGTCGGAGCTCTCCAGCACCACCGCCAGCTACGTGGACAACGGCTTCAACGCGACCACGCGCGACGCCGAGAAAAAATGTCCGACGCAGATGCTGTCGGTGCTGGTCGAAATGGAGAATGTCACTGCGAAGGTCAACGCCGCGACCGCCGGCCTCACAGACGCGCAGGCCAACCAGGCACGCAAACAGGAGTTGAGCAAGCTCGAAGCGGCGTGCACCGAGAATTCCAAGAAGAATCGCACCACCGGTCCGCTGGCCTGCGAATCGGTCACGCTGTACCAGGGCGGTCAATATTTCCTATACAAGTATCGCCGTTATGACGACGTCCGCCTGGCGTTCGCGCCCGAGCATGCGATCGCGGCGTTCGGCGGCGATCCGGACAATTTCAACTTTCCGCGCTGGAGCCTGGATTTCAGCCTCATGCGCGTATACGAGAAAGGCAAGCCGGCGCACACGCCGAATTATTTGAAGTGGCGAATCGATGGCGCGCAGCCCGGCGAGGCGACGTTCGTTGCCGGCCATCCCGGCAACACCAGCCGCCTGCTCACGCTCGAACAATTGCACTTTCAGCGCGATGTCGTGGTCCCGTCGTACTTGATGCGCAACTCCGAACTGCGCGGGCGGATGATCCAGTGGGGCAAAACCGGCGAGGAGCCGGCGCGCATCTCGAACGAGTCGCTGCAGTTCGTGGAGAATTCTCTGAAGGTGTATCGCGGCTTCCAGACGGCGCTGCTCGACGACGCGTTGTTCCAACGCAAGGGCACGCAAGAGCGGGAGCTGCGTGCACGCGTCGCTTCCGATCCGAAGCTCAACGGTGCGGCGGGCCAGGCGTGGGACGATATCGCCAAGGCCGAAGAACGCTATCGACAGATTTATAACAACTACCTGTATCTCGAATACGCCGCTGGCTTCAACAGCAAACTTTTCGGTTATGCGCGCCAGCTGGTACGTGGCGCCGCCGAGCGCGGCAAGAGTAATGAGCAGCGCCTGCGCGAATATGCGGAGTCGAACCTGCCGAAGATCGCGTCGAGCCTGCTGGCGACGACGCCGGTGTATCCGGACTTCGAGCAAGTCACATTGTCGTTCTCGCTCGACAAGATGCGCGAGGCGCTGGGCCCCGACGCGCCGATGGTGCGCAAGCTGTTGGCGAGCGAGTCGCCCGAATCGTTGGCGGACAAGCTGGTGACCGGGACCAAGCTCAGCGATCCGGCGGTCCGCAAAGCGTTGTGGGACGGCGGCGCGGCGGCAATCAACAGCTCGAAAGATCCGATGATCGTGCTGGCTCGTGAGATCGATGGCGACGCGCGCGCCGTGCGCAAGATTTACGAGGATGAAGTCCAGGCGCCCATCGCCACCTCACAGGAAAAAATCGCGAAAGCGCGTTTTGCCGTGCTCGGCACCAACACTTATCCAGACGCGACCTTCACGCTGCGACTGAGCTACGGCGCGGTCGACGGCTGGATCGAGAATGGCGAGCAGGTCGAGCCCTACACCAAGCTCTCGCGCTTGTACGAGCGCACCACCGGCAAGGATCCGTTCCGCCTGCCGCAAGTGTGGCTGGATGCGCGAGACAAGCTCGACCCATCGACGCCGTTTTGTTTCGTCACCACCAACGACATCGTCGGCGGCAATTCCGGCAGCCCGCTGGTCGACAGCAAAGGCCAACTGGTTGGCCTCGCGTTCGACGGCAACATTCATTCGATCGCCGGCGGCTACTGGTACGACGGCAAGTTGAATCGCACCGTCGCCGTACATCCGGCCATCATCGTCACGGCCCTGCGCGACGTGTACGGCTCGAAGGGACTGGCGAACGAGTTGCTCGGGACACATTAAAAACTCGGGATCGGGCATCCTGCCACGACCCTCGTGCGAGCCTGGCAAAAGGCGTGACTTTTGCCCGCTCGCGTCGCCGTCGGCGACGGGATACATCCATGTATCCTAGCGCTTGGTCGCCACGACGTTGAACCGGATGTCGAGGCGATCTTTGACTTCCAGTGCGCCCATCGCGACGCTGAAAGGCTTGATCCCGAAGTCGGTCTGCTGGATCGAGAATTCGCCGCTCGCGGTGAGGCGATCGTCGCTCACGGTCACCTGGACCGGCACCAGCACGTCGCGGCTCGCTTGTTTGATCGTGATGCGAGCCGTGATTTGCGGGTTGGGTAAAGCGCCCTCGATCTTCACCGACTTCAACTCGATGCGCGGATAGGTCTCCCCATCCAGCACTTCGGGACGCAGCATGTTCTTGCGCGTGCCCTGTTTGTCCGCGTCGGGAATCTCCGGAGGAAACTCACTGCCCGCCGCCCGCCGCGCGTCCGGATCGTCGACGATCAGGTCCGCGACCGGGAACGCGATCTCGAAGCCCGAGCGGGCCAGCTCACGATGCATCCACACCCGACCGGTCAGCGATTTGCTGCTCATGACGTGGTTGTGACCCAGCTTCGCGAACGTGCCGCCGCGATAAACCAGGACGTTGAGCGTCGAGGCCTGCGGATCGATCCGATAGTTGGTGGCGCCCGGCACCTCGCCCGGCGGCACACTGGGTGGCGCACTGGGCGGCACACTGGGTGCCGGGGCCGGCGGTTGCACCGGACGCGGGCACGCCGCCAGACCCAAGCACAGACACAGCAGCAGACCCGCACGGGTCATTGCATGCATGGTTTCGTCCTCCGAATCGCTTACACTGGTGCCTCTTGCGCACGAGGGTCGAGTTGATGCAACTGAAGAACGACGAATTGCGTTACGGCGCCGTCGCACAGTTCTTTCACTGGACCATCGTCATCCTGATCATAGTTCAGTTCATCCTGGCCAATCAGGCCGACGACTTGCCGCTGGGCGCGGCAAAAATCGCCGTACTCGCGCGCCACAAATCGTTCGGCATCACCATCCTCGCGCTGGTGGTGCTGCGCCTGGTCTGGCGTTTCATCGGCGGCGCGCCGGTCAATCCGCCCGACATGCCCCGCTGGCAGAAGATCGCCGCTCACATTTCGCATTTCGCGCTGTACGCCCTGCTGCTGATCACGCCGCTGCTCGGCTGGCTCATGTCATCGGCCCGCAACTTTCCCGTCAGCTGGTTCGGCCTGGTGACGCTGCCGGATTTGATCTCGCCCAATCGCCCTGCTTATGAGTTCCTGCACGAGGCGCACGAGTTCATGGCGGACACGTTATTCTGGCTGGCGCTGCTGCACGTCGCGGCGGCGCTCAAACATCACTTCATCGATCGTGACAACGTGCTTCGCCGCATGCTGCCGGTGCGGCTGAAATAGTTCGCCATCAAGTTTGACCTTCAGGAACCACCGACCATGACGTCGCACCGCCTGCCTCCCGTCGCCAATTCCAGACATCGCATCGCAGCCCGGCTGGTCGTCGGTTGCGCGGCGGGCCTCGTTGCCATGCTCGCCTACGCGGCCGCGCAGTGGAGCATGCAGCCCAAGGAAAGCAAACTCACGTTCGTGGGTGTCCAGGCCGGCGCGCAGTTCGAAGGCTCGTTCGAAAAATTCACCGCCGACATCTCGTTCGATCCCAAAGACCTGGTGCACAGCCGCTTCGATGTGAAGATCGACACGAGCTCGGTGAACACGCAGGACGGCGAGCGCGACACCACGCTCAAGAGCGCCGACCTGTTCGATGTGAAGCGTTTCCCTTCGGCGCACTACGTGGCCGATAAATTCACAGCCGCCGGCGCGAACAAATATTCGGCGACCGGCAAGCTCACCTTGCGCGATGTCACCAGAGACGTGCCGATCGAATTCACATTCGACAGCAAGGACGGCGCGGCCTGGCTGAAAGGCACGGCCAAGCTCAAGCGGCTGGACTTCGGCGTCGGCCAGGGAGAATGGAAAGATACATCCACGGTCGGCAACGACGTGCAGGTGCGCTTCGCCTTGCGGCTGAAGAGCGCCAGCTGAGCCCGCGAGGGTGACAGTTGTCGAAGATCTGGCCCGTCGATGACTCCTTCCGCGCCGCTTCGATTCACGGCCCCAGACGACTGCGTCGAGGCCACTTTGAACCGCGTCGGCAAGCACGTGGTGCTGGGCCTGCCGGTCGCGATCGGCAAGCCCAACACTCTGGTCAATGCTTTCGTGGCGCGAGCAGTGGCCGATTCGAGCTTGCGCCTCACGATCGTTACTGCGCTGTCGCTGCGCGCGCCGCGCGGACATAGCGATCTCGAACGACGTTTCATCGAGCCGTTTTCTCGCCGCGTGTTCGGCGACTACCCCGAGCTGGAATATCTGCGCCTGATCGAGCGCAACCAGCTGCCGGCGAATATTGAAGTGCTGGAGTTTTATCTCGAACCCGGCGCCTGGCTGCGCAACGATCATTTGCAACAGCATTATCTCAGCACCAACTACACGCACGTCGCTCGCGACGTACTGAAGCGTGGCCTGAATGTAATCGCGCAGCTGGTCGCGGCACCGCCGCCGGATGAAGCACCGCCCGGCCTGCTGAGCCTCGGATCGAACGCCGATCTTACTGCCGATTTGCTGCCGCAGATCGCTGCCATGCGCGCGAGCGGTAGTAACAAACCGTTCGCGCTGATCGGACAAGTTCATCGCGACATGCCGTTCATGTATGGCGACGCGCTGGTCACCGCCGATACATTCGACTTCCTGGTGCAGGATCCAGGCACGGCGTTGTTCAGTCCGCCCAACCTGCCGATCCCGCTCACCGAACATGCGATCGCGCTGAACGTGAGCACGCTGATTCGCGATGGCGGCACGTTGCAGCTGGGCATCGGCGAGTTGGGCGACGGCATTTGTTACGCCCTGCAACTGCGGCAGCAACAGCCGGCGGTGTATCGCGAAGTTCTGGAATCCACCGGCGTGCTCGCACGTCATCGTCGTTTGATCGAATCGGAAGGCGGCACGGCGCCGTTCGAACGCGGCCTGTACGGCTGCACCGAAATGCTCGGCGACGGTTTCCTGGATTTATATCGCAGCGGCATTCTGAAGCGGCGCGTTTATCCGAGCGCCAAGCTGCAGCGGCTGCTCGACGAAGGTCACATCGAGGAACGCGTCAGCCTGCGCACGCTCGATGCGCTGGTCGAAGCGGGCATGAACCGCATGTCGTTCGCCGACTTTCAGGAATTCCGCGAGGTCGGATTGTTTCGTGACGATGTCGAATACGATCGCGGAGTGCTCGTCACGGCCGACGGCACGCAGCTGCGCGCAACCTTCTCAGATCCGGAGCAGCGGGCGCAGATCGCGAAGACGTGTCTCGGTGAAAGCTTGCGCAACGGTGTGCTCGTCGACGCCGGATTCTTCTTCGGCCCCAAGAACTTCTATGCAGGGCTGCGCGAGCTGCCAGCGGCGCAGCGGCGCTTGTTCACCATGCGCGGCATCAGCTTTGTAAACGAGTTGTACGGGCACGAGTGGGAATTGAAATGCGCGCAACGGCGTTACTCGCGTTTCGTGAACACGACGATGATGGTGACCGGGCTCGGCGCCGCCGTTTCCGATGCGCTCGAAGACGGACGCGTGGTCAGCGGCGTTGGCGGCCAATACAACTTCGTCGCGATGGCGCACGCCATGCAGGAAGCGCGCTCGATTCTGTGCGTGCGAGCGACGCGCACCGCCAAAGGCGTCGTCAGCTCGAACATCGTTTGGAGTTATGGACACGTCACGGTGCCGCGCCACTTGCGTGACATCGTTGTCACCGAATACGGCATCGCCGATCTGCGCGGCCGCACCGATCGCGAAGTGGTGGAAGCACTGGTCGGCATCATGGATTCGCGCTTTCAACAGCGTTTCGTGAACGAGGCGAAGCGCGCCGGCAAGCTGCCGAAGGACTGGCGCGTGCCCGAAGCGGCGCGCGCGAACACGCCTGAACAGTTGTCGAACAAATTCGCGCCGTGGCGCAAGCGCGGGCTGTTTGCCGAACTGCCGTTTGGCAGCGATTTCACCGCCGAAGAAATTGTGCTCGCCAAGGCGCTGCGATCGTTGCAAGCCGCGACGCATACCTGGCCCGGACGCATTCGCGCGTTGCTCGACGCCGTAATGCGTGGCTCGGCCACTCCCGCCGTTCAGCCTCACCTCGCGCGCATGGGCCTCGATCGCGCCGACTCCCCGTCACAAATTATGCAACGTCGGTTCCTAACTGCCGCTCTTCGCAAAATTTTGCATAGCCGCTGAGCAACGCCTATCTTTGTGCCCCCTTCGTCAGACCGTCTGGCGAAATGACCCAGGGACGGGTCGTATGGGAAGTGACGGACCACGAGCTTTACTTAATGCACAGGAAGTCGTCTCTCATGAACACGCTTGCCACCCACCTCTTACGTGTGGCTTTGCTCAGCTGCGTTTGCGCCGCCCCGGCCTGGGCTCAGGAATGCAAATTCAGCTCCGACCGTGCCGCGAATTTCAGCGGCAGCATCAAGAAGGTCGTCATCTCCGCGCTCGAAGGCTCGCTCAAAGTCAGCGGTGCCGCGTCGGGAGTGAACGCCAAAGGCCGTGCGTGCGCATCGAGCGAAGCGATGCTCAGCAAGATCACGCTCGAGAGCCGGCGCGAAGGTGATGTCGTTTATTTAACGGTTGCGATCGCAAGCGGCGGCATGGGCAATATGTTCAGTTTCAACAAATACACTTCGCTGGACCTGGACATCACGGTGCCCAAGACCGCGGAGCTGGACATCAAGGACACCAGCGGCGACATCGAGCTCGCCGAAGTTGGCTCGACCAAAATCGTCGACACCTCCGGCGACCTGCTGCTGAAGAACGTGAATGGCGATCTGGATGTGAACGACGAGTCCGGCGAGATGCGCATCATGAGTGTCGCCGGCAAGGTGACGGTGAAAGACACCTCCGGCGCCATCGACATCGAGGACGTGCGCAGCGACGTCAAAATCCTGCTCGACGGCTCCGAGGACATCTCGATCGCCAAAGTGAACGGCAACGTCGACGTGGTGGAAGACGGCTCCGGCGATATCTCGATTCGCGAAGTCACCGGCAACGTGGTCATCGGCAAGGACGGCTCCGGCGACATCCGTGTCACCGAAGTACAGGGGAAATTCAGCGTGATCCAGGACAGCAGCGGCGAGATCCTGCACGACCACGTGCGCGGCTCGGTGCGCATCCCCGCAAGAAGCTAATGCTTGGTTTCGGCGAGCAGGCGCTGGATCATTGCCTGCGCCTGCCGCAAGTAACCGCTGCCGAACAAATTGAAATGATTCAGCACGTGATACAGGTTGTACAGCGTGACCCGAATCTCGGCGCCGGCCGCAAGCGGCCACGCCGATTGATACGCCGCATGGAACGCCGCGCCGAAGCCGCCGAATAAACGCGTCATCGCGAGGTCGGCTTCGCGATCGCCGAAATAAACCGACGGATCGAACAGCACCGGCTCGCCGTTGTCATCGGCACCCCAGTTGCCTCCCCACAAATCGCCATGAAGCAGCGATGGCACGGGACGATAGCCGTCGAAGAAAACATGCAGCCGTTCGCACAGCTGATGCCCGCGATCGATCACGTCGCTGCCAGCGCGGTTTTGTTTTGCCATCTCGAGTTGCGGCAGCAGGCGCTGCTCACGGAAGAACTCGATCCACTGCTCACAAAGGCGATTTGATTGCGGCGTCGAGCCGATGGTGTTGTCGCGATCCCAACCAAAGCGATCGCGCGTCACACGATGTTGTAACGCCAGCCTCTCGCCTAACAATCGCTCACAGCGCGCAGTAGCCGGCAGCAGATCGATCCATTCGAGCACGAGGAACGCAGTCTCCTCCTCGATACTCACGTTCAAAACATTCGGAATGCGTAACGCCTTGGCGCGCGCGAGCTCAGCAAGACCGGCTGCTTCCGCTTCGAACACCGGCAAACAATCGGCACCGCCGTGCTTGACGAAGATCGGACCGCTGGCGGTTTCGAAGCCCGAGCATTGATTGATCGAGCCGCCGGACACCCGATGCTCGGAGCTGGCGACGACTTCGCGTCCCAGTGCTTTCGCGAGCGCAGCCGCCAGTTCCATGACGAGTTACAACAATTGGCGAGCCTGGTCCTGCAGCGAACGGATGGTGCTGCGAATCTCGGCCACGGAGCCGCCGTTCGCCAGAATCGCGCGAGAAACATTCGGCAGCACGCGACCTTTCGCCGAAGGCATTCTCGTCAGCACATCTTGCAGCGTGGCGCCTTGAGCGCCGACACCGGGCGCGAGAATGAATGATTGCGGCATCGCTGCCGCCGTCTGCTCGGCATCGTCACAAGTGGCTCCGACCACGGCTCCGAGATATCCAAGCGAGCCGCCCTGGCCGCGATTGCGCGCTGTGATCTCACGACACAGGTTCTGCGCAACCGTCTCACCATTCGCGAGCCTCGCTGTTTGCAGCTCGCGGCCTTCGGGATTCGACGAACGCACGACAACGAACACGCCACCCTCGGCGCGTACTGCGATGTCGAAAAAAGGATCGAGCGCCGCAAGGCCCAAGTAGACGTGTACAGTCACTGCGTCGACACGAAGCGTCGTGGTTGAAGAGAAATAACCTTCCGCGTACGCGGCGCCGGTCGTGTCGATGTCACCTCGCTTGCCATCGAGAAGCACGAGCACTTCGCGACTGCGCGCAAGTCGAGTGAGCTCCTCCAGTGCCTGCAGGCCGCCGCTGCCAAAACGTTCGAAGAACGCCGACTGCGGTTTGAGCAACGAGATTCGATATTCGGCCGCCTCCAGCACGCGCTTGCCAAATTCGAGCGCGCCTTCCGGCGTGTTCGGCAGGTTGCACGACTTGAGCAGCGACGCGGACGGATCAATGCCGACGCACAGCGGGCTGTGTTCGGCGATTTTCTGTTGCAGGCGGGCGGCGAACGTCGTCATGACGGAATTCCCAGGGCGAGAGCCAACCGCCATTCTACGCCGGCGCTTGGAATCCGTGCTCGCGGAAGGTCACGACCAGCGTGTCTCGCACGCCGCCTTCGCCGTCGTTCTGGATCGGTGTCGTTTCGTGAATCACCTTGGCGTCATCGAGCAGCAGCGCCGTCCATGGAGCCGTCATCGTAAAGCGCACGCCCGACGTGCCTTCGGCTTCGAACACTCGCGTCTCGCCGCCGCGCACGTTGTGCCGGTTCACCAGGATCACGGCGACATAATCGACGCCGTCGCGATGCGCACCTTCCGGCGTCGGTCGGCCGATGCCCGTCGCAGTGTCGATACGAAACTGATGTGCTTCGATGTACCACTGCTGCACCGGCCGTGCCCGGCTGAACAGCGTAGACAGTCCCGTCAACAAACGCGTCCACACCGGTGCCGTCAGCACTTCGGAGGTGATGGGCTCGAACCAGCGCTCCATGCCTCCATGCAAAGCGTTGTATTCAGTGGGCTGCCAGTGCGCCCGATGCGGCACCAGATGTGGCGCGCCTTGCTCGTAGACGAAACAGCTGTGACGCCGCGAACGATAGCGGCCACCGTCGCGCAAATAGGCATCGCGAGGCAATTGACTCCAGGTGCGGGCCAGCGAGGCGAGATCGACCAGCTGGACATCGCACTCGCGCGCCAGCTCCTGCGGCTGTAACAAGACACAGCCCATCTCGTGCAGCGCCGCTGCCGCATCACCATCGGGTCTACTGAGTTTCAAGTCACGCTCCCACGGCACGCGCGTATTTTACGCGTTGAGGCGCCGGAAACGGGACAATTTCCGTCCGGCCAATGCAGTACTCTTCCGCGCTTCCTGCAGGCCACGGACTTCGCCGATGAGTACCAGACACGCCGTTTTTGCTTCATTCGCTTTATTACTGGCCCAATTCGCCACCGCCGCGTCAGCGCCGCCGACCTTGACGACGCTCGCCGAACAGACCGGCGATCGCCGCACCGGCCGCTACGAGGAGGTCGAGAGACTCTGCCCGGCCTTCCAGCAGCGCTGGCCGAACCAGGTTCGCTGTTTTGAATTCGGCCGCACGCCGGAGGGTCGGCCGATGCTGGCGCTGGTCGCCTCCGCCGACGGCACGCTCGATCCGGAAGCGGCGCGACGGGCCGGCCGCCCGGTCGTGCTCATGCAAGGTGGTATTCACGCCGGCGAGATCGATGGCAAAGACGCCGGCTTCCGCGCGTTGCGCCACATGCTCGAAGGCACAGCAGCCAAAGGCGCATTGAGCAACGTCACATTCGTGTTCGTGCCGGTGTTCAACATCGACGGCCACGAGCGCTTCGGTCGCTGGAACCGGCCGAATCAAGTCGGGCCCGAAGAAATGGGCTGGCGCACGACCGCGCAGAATCTCAACTTGAATCGCGACTACGCCAAGGCCGAGGCGCCGGAAATGCATGCAATGCTCCGGCTGTTGAATCAGTGGGACCCGATTCTGTATGCGGATCTGCACGTCACCGACGGCGCCAAGTTCCAGCACGATATCTCTTACACCGGTGAGCCGGTGCTCGCAGGCATCGAGCCGATCAGGGACGTGGGTAGTGCGATCATCGACGAGCTGGTGAAGCGCGCCACCCAGTGGGGCTCGCTGCCGATCGATTTCTATCCGCAGTTCCTGCGCGATGACGATCCGACCTCCGGCTTTGCAGTCGGCGTCAGCTCGAAACGTTTCTCGACCGCCTATTGGGCGAGTCACAACCGCGTCGCCTTGCTGGTGGAAACGCATTCGTGGAAGGACTATCCGACCCGCGTGCGCATCACGTACGAAACCATTCTGGCGTTGATCGATATGTCTGCGCGCGACGGCAAGAAGTGGCTGGCGGCGGCGAAGGCGTCCGACGAGCAGGCTGCAAAGATCGGCGGCACCACAGTGGCCCTGACTTACGTGAACACCGATCACACCAAGACAATCGACTTCCGTGGCTATGAGTATAAGCGCGAACCCTCGGCGATCTCCGGCGCGCTGCTGACTCGCTACGACGATAAGCGTCCGCAGGTCTGGCACATTCCTTTGTTCGATGAAGTGAAGCCGGGCATCACCGTCGTCGCACCGCGCGGCGGCTACATCGTGCCGGCTGCCCATGCGCGCATGGTTGCCGAGAAGTTGACGCTGCACGGTGTGCAGTTCCATACGCTCGGACAGCCGCTCGGCAACCTCGATGTGGAAGTGTTTCGAGCCAAGAAAGTCACAACGGGCTCGGGAACGCTCGAAGGCCGCGCGATCTTCACGCTGGAAGGCGACTGGAGCAACGAGAAGCGCGAGGTCGGCGCCGGCGCTTTGTTTGTTCCCATCGCTCAAGCCAACTCACAACTTGCGATGACGCTGCTCGAACCGCGCGATCCGGATTCGCTCGCGAGCTGGGGTTACTTCGCGACCGCGTTCGAACGCAAGGAGTACATGGAAGCGTACGTGGCCGAGGATGTCGGCGAGGAGATGTTACGCAAGGATCCGGCGTTGCGCAGTGAGTTCGAGAAGCGCCTGGAAGATCCGGAGTTCGCGCGCGATCCAGCGGCGCGGCTGGACTTCTTCTATCGTCACCACTCGTCGTGGGACGAACGTTTGAATTTGTATCCGGTGTTCCGGACCGCCAACGTGCCCCAGCAGTAAACATTCGCATCGGCAGCGTGGAGTCACCCGCGCTGCCGATGTCGAGATGCGATTACTGCTTGGCCAGCTGCTCGGCCTTGGCTTCGTCGGCCTTGGCTTCCGCCTTCTTGCCCATCTCGTTGTAGATGTCGGAGCGGCGGTAGTAACCGTCCGGCTCTTTCGGATCCAGCTCGATCGCCTTGTTGGCATCCGCCAACGCGAGCTCCGGCTTGTCCTGCGAGATATAAATCCGCGAACGATTCAAATACGCGTACGCGTCGTTCGGCTCCAGCTCGATGTACTTGTTCGCGTCTTCCAGCGCCGCGTCGAACTTGCCCGAAGAATCGCGGGCACGCGAACGAAGCATATAGAGCTCGCCGCGACCCGGCGCCATCTCGATGGCCTTGCGCAAAGTGTTCTCCGCATCGCGCGGCTGACCTTTTTGCAGCTGGCTTTGCGCCTGGCGCACCAGATCATCGACTGCCTTCGTGTCCTGCGCCTGCGCGACCCCGCAGACCAGCCAGCCGGCCGCGAGCAGACCGACTGCCACCCGTCTCAATCCGATGCCATTCGTGAATGCAGACATGACGACCCCCTGACTTGCCGCCGGTCCCTTGATCGGCGAAGAAGAGTTATACCCATGCTCCCTAGCCGGCTGACGCCGCTTGGCGACATTATGCGCTTACGCCGCGCGGCACAGGTATATGCGTCACACTCGTCACCGGCACTTTTCCGTGCGCCGCCGCTCGGCCAGCTGGTGCTGGCGCGCCTTCAAGCGCTCGCCTTCCTTCACACCATAACCAGTACGCAGCCGGGTCTTCAGTTCACGCAGCGATTGGTCGAGCCGGGCGCAGGTCGCCTGATGTTTGGCGTCCGCCGTGGCTCGTGCCCGAGCTGACCTGGCAGCGGTCGAGGGTTTGGAATGAGGTGCCGATGCATGCTTGGATATTGGCGGCGCATCGTAGACGGTCACGCGGTTGTCGACCGTTTCATGAACCGTGGCGTCGGCAGCACACGGCCGATCCGAAAAAACCGGCCCGTCGGCGCTCTCGCAACGGTAGATCGTTGCCGCGCTGGCAACGATGGAGAGAAATGCTAGACCGCCGGCACACAGCGTCCTTACTGCGATATTCATGCTGACCTCGTGGTGGATGGGTCAGCGAAGCGTGGCCCGCAGGCCAACCGAAAAAATTTCGATTAATGGGGGTCTGGCGCCGAAACAGGGGCTTGCCAGGATTGCTAGCTCAGGGCAGCGATGCGCTCGGCTTGATTGCGCAGCAGGCGGCCGAAGCCGACCGTGTCGTAAAACGTGTTGAGCGCGTCCAGGTCCGGCGCACGCCGGCGCAACTCCGCCATCTCGACATCGAGCGGCATATCGCAGGCTATTTCAGTGAGCTGACGCGCCAGGAACGCCGCTTCGCGATAGTCGCGCAGCTGCCCGCACACGAAGCCGGCGTTGCGAATCTTGATCTTCAGCACGCGGTCGAGATCTTCATACAGATGCGTCAACGATTCGAAGTGATGAAACAGCGTCGAAGCGGTTTTGCGGCCGACGCCCGGCACGCCGGGAATGTTGTCGACGGCATCGCCCATCAGCGCGAGGAAACATGCCATGCGCTCCGGCCGCACGCCGAAGCGGTCGGGAATCTGCTCGTAGTTGTAACGCTTGTCCGCCAGGTAATCCCAATATTCATCGCCCGGCCGCACCAGCTGCGATAAATCCTTGTCTCGCGTGACCAGCACGACTTTGTGCCCTTGGGCGCGGGCGATCACGCTGAGCGTGCCGATGATGTCGTCGGCTTCGTATTCGCTGCTGACGTACGAGGAAATGCCGAGCCCGGCGCACACACGCTGGCACAGCAGGAACTGCCGCTTCAAATCCTCCGGCGCGGGTTCGCGATTCGCCTTGTACGCAGGGAACAGGCGATTGCGAAACGAAGTGACCAGGCTTGCATCGAACGCGACGGCGATGTTTTCCGGCCGCACGCGTTCGATCAGATCGCCGAGGAAGCGACTGAAGCCGTGCAACGCATTCACGGCATTGCCGTCCGGGTCCACCAGGTTGTTGGGGACGGAGTGGTAGGCGCGAAAGACGAATACCGATGCGTCGATCAAATAGAGAGGTGTAGTCAACACTGCATCTTCAAACGGGCGTGAAGCGGGCTGGAGCGCGGGAAGTGCGCCAGCAAATATTCCATCTGGTCCGCCAACACACGCCGGCCTTTCAAATAAATGTACTCCGCGTAGGTGGGCTTGAAAGGCACCGCAATCAACTGCAAGCCCGCCTGCTCCGGCGTCTTCGACGCCTTCAGGTTGTTGCAACGGCGGCAGGCCGTCACCACATTGGTCCACAAATCCAGCCCACCCTGGCTCAACGGGCGAATGTGATCCCGCGACAGCGCGCTCGATGGGAAGCGCAGCCCGCAGTACATGCACAGGTGGCCGTCGCGCTTGAACAAGGTCTGGTTGTTCAGCGGCGGCGTGTAGTCGTGCCGCAGATTGCCCGGGTTGTGGGTGTGGCCGATGGTGGCGATGATCGAGTTCACCTCGACCACAGTCTGCCGGCCCGAGCGCGCATTGGTGCCGCCGAGCAGCCGGTACAGCCGCGTCCCACAGGTGTATGCGACCTGTTCCGTGTGGTAAAGCCGTACCGCGTCCCGGTAGTCGATCCACTCCAGGGGCATTCCTGAGACATCGGTCCGCAGGATCTCTTGGGTCAAGTTGTACAGGTGTTGCACGACTCGAACGGCGTCATGGCCCGCCAAGCTTTGGCGTCAGCCTTCGGCACCCGCCCGTACGTAAGATACGCGATGTGGCCCGGAAGTGACTAGTGACAGTCCGATTGCAGCCCGGGAAAAGCCGCATTCAGGCCGGAATTGTGGCTTCCAGCCCGCGATTTAACCTTGCCAGCCGCCGCCCAGCGCGCGAATCAGTGCCACGCTGGCCCGCAACTGTCTGGTTTCCAGGTCCAGCGCCTGGCGCTGCGCATTCAAGGCGATGGTCTGCGACTGAACCACTTCGAGATAGCTGACCGCGCCTTCCCGGTAGCGATTCATCGCGAACTCCAGCGATCGCTGCGCCGAGACGACCGCGGACCGTTCGGATGCAGCGGCATCGCCATAGTGATGTAACAGGGCCAGGCTGTCTTCGACCTCCTGGAATGCGCCGAGCACCGTGCCTCGATAATCGGCGCCGGCCTCATCCAGTATCGCTCGCGCCTGCTCCACCCGCGCTCGCCGACGGCCAGCGTCGAACAACTCCAGCAGCAAGGTCGGGCCAACCGACCACGCCGCATTCGGCGCGGTCAGCCAATCGGTGGAGCGGTTGCTCTCGAACCCGTAAGCGCCGCTCAATGTGATGGACGGAAAGTACGCGGCCCGAGCCACGCCGACGCTGGCATTCGCGGCGGCTGTGCGTCGTTGCGCAGCGGCGATGTCCGGCCGCCGTTGCAACAGGTTGGCAGGCACATCCTGTGGGATATTCGGAAGATTCAGCGTGGCAGAGCGCGGCGGCAAGCTGAATTGCGACGGCGACTCACCGACCAGCACCGCGATCGCGTGTTCGAGCGTCGCACGCTGAGCAAGATTCTGTGACTGTTGCGAACGAGCGGTGTCGAGCTGAGTTTGCGCCCTCGCGACGTCGAGGCCGGACACGATGCCAGCGTCGTGACGTTCTCGCGTCAGCGCGAGCGCGCGATCGTAAGCGGCCACCGTATCGGCAAGCAGCGTTCCATCGCGATCCAGTCCATACAAAGCGATGTAGTAGTCCGCGAGCTGCGCCTGCAGGCTCAAACGCGCGGACTCCAAATCAGCGGCCGCGGCGCCGGCCCGTAAGTTCCCGGCATTCACGTCATTGCGCACGCGCCCCCAGAGATCGACTTCATACGTCGCTTCGAAGCCCGCCGCATACGAATCGTAATACCGAGGTGATGCCGCACCCGCCGGCGGATTTGTTTCGGACTGCCGAGCGCGAAAGCCGTCGGCGCGCAGCGCGAACGATGGAAACAAACCCGAGCGCAACTGATCCGCAAACGCTCTGGCCTGGTGATAGCGGGCGAATGCGGCTTGCAGATCGGGGCTGTTTCGTAACAACTGCGCCTGCAGCCGATTCAGATCTTCATCGCCGAACGGCTGCCACCAGCCATCGCGCGGCAAACGATCCGCCGGCGCCGCTTGAATCCAGGGCGCAGGTTCTTTGTATGTGTCGGCGACCGGGACCGCAGGCAACTCGAGTTTCGGAGCCAGCGAACAGCTCGACAGCGCAAACACCGCGAGCGCCAGCAATGCTCGACGACGCAGCTCAACTCTTCGCATCGGCCTGCTTCGCTGTCGGCTCGATCACTCGCACCGGGCTGCCCGCGATCAATCCATCGGGCGGCGTGGCGATGACGCGATCGCCCGGCTCGATACCGCTCGCCACTTCGATGAACGCGCCGTGATCGCGAGCGATGCTGATGGGCTTCATCACCACGCGATTGTCGGCTCCAACGGTGGCGACGCGCAGGCCGGCTTGATCGAAAATCAGAGCGCTCGCCGGCACGCGCAGCGCCTGCACGCCGCCGGACAATTCGAAACTCACGCTCGCGTAACCGCCAGGCAGCAGCTCACCGGCCTTGTTGTCGACGCTCAGTTGCACGAGCGTCGTTCCGGTCGCGACGTTCACCGCTCGCGCCGATCCTTCGATCGTCGCCATATATATCTTTCCGGGCTGATCGGGCAGGGCGATCGACGCTTGCGCCCCGGTGTTCAACTGGCTCGCGTACACCTGCGGCACATTGACGTACACGCGCAGACGTCGTGTATCGGAAATCACAAACAACTCGCGTCCCGCGCTGCCGCCGGCGCTGATGAGCTCGCCGATATCTGTATTGCGTGCGGTGACGACGCCATCGAACGGCGCGACGATGCGTGTGAAACCTTTCATCGTACGCAGCCGCTCGACGTTGGCTCGCGCTGCCTTCGCCAGCGCTTCTTTCGCCGCCAGGTCGCCGATCTTCTCCTCGACTTCCTGTTTGGAAACCGAGTCGCGGCCGAGCATCGATTGCCAGCGCTTCGCGGTGCTGGATGCCAGCGCGGCGTTCGCTTCGGCGCTGGCCAGGTCAGCCTGCGCCTGCAGCAGCTGCTGCTCGATGTCCGGTGCTTCGATCTCAGCCAGCACCTGGCCGGCTCGTACTTGCGCGCCGATGTCGACGGTCCAGGTTTTCAAATAACCGGACACGCGTGCATGCAGCGGCGCGCGCGACAACGCTTCCAGCCGTCCAGGCAATTCCAGGCGAGCCGCCTCGCCCTCGTTGGTCGGTGTGACGACGGCGACGGTCGGTACGGCTTGTTCGTCGGTCCACTCACGCAACCGATGCTGGTCAGCAGTGCGCAGGCCGACGCCCGACACCACAGCGACCGCGGCGATCACAGCAACGACGACACCCGCCCGGCGCAAGCCGCGATGAGGGTCAGTGGGCGACATGAGGTTCTCCTGCAATCAACGGCGAGTCCGTCGTCGCCTGCCGGCGGACGTAATGACGATGCACGATGCTGAACACGACCGGCACGAACACCAGCGTCGCGGCGGTGGCAAATATCAATCCGCCGATTACCGCGCGGCCGAGCGGCGCATTCTGTTCGCCGCCTTCGCCGAGGCCGAGTGCCATTGGGCTCATGCCGATGATCATGGCGAGCGCCGTCATCAGCACCGGGCGAAAGCGCACGACACCCGCGTCGATCGCGGCGGCAATCGGATCGCCGAGCTGTTCCAAACGTTCACGCGCGAAGCTCACAACCAGCACGCTGTTGGCGGTTGCCACACCCATGCACATGATCGCGCCGGTCAATGCCGGCACGGACAACGTCGTGAACGTTGTAAACAACATCCACACGATGCCGGCCAGCGCCGCCGGCAGCGCGCTGATGATCACCAGCGGATCGCTCCACGACTGGAAGTTCACCACCACCAGCAGATAGATGAGCACGATGGCGCCGATCAGACCCAGGATCAGCCCCGAGAACGAATTGTTCATGGTGCGCACCTGGCCCAGCAGCTCCACCGAGGAGCCCTTCGGCAGATCCTTGGCGTGTGCGTCGAGAATCTTGCGAATCTCAGCTGAAACCGCACCCAGGTCGCGACCTTGCGTGGTGGCGTAGATCTGCACCATCGGTTGAATGTTGTATTGAGAGATCACGCCGCTGGAGCTGGAACGCTGGATATCCGCGATACCGCCGAGCAAATGCGACGACTGGGCAGCGCCGCCGCTGATCGGCAATGTTTCCAGCGCGCTCAGGTCGTCGAGCCGATACTGCGGCGTCTGCATCACGATTGGATAGGACACGCCGTTCTGCGGATTCAACCAGAACGTCGGCGCCACCTGGATCGAGCCGGCGAGATTGATCACCATGCTGTTGGTGACATCGCGTTCGGTGAGGCCGGCGTACTGCGCACGCGTGCGATCCACGTTGACGTTGAACGTCGGCAGGCCGCGCGCCTGCTGAATGCGCGCATCGGCGATGCCCGGAATGCGCTTGATGTCGCTCAGCAAACTTTCGGCGTAGCTGAAATTGGCGCGGACATTACTTCCGCGCACTTGCAAATCGATGGGCGCAGGCGAACCGAAGTTCAAAATCTGGCTGACGATATCAGCTGGCGTGAACGCGAAGCTGGCGCCAGGAAAACGCCGCGGCAGTTCTTCACGAAGCTTGCGCACGTAGTCGGCGGTCGGCGCATGGTCTTTGTTCAACGTCACCTGGATGTCGCCATCCTGCACGCCGATGGTGCCGGTGTTGTTGTAAGTCATGTTGATGCCGGAGAACGGCATGCCGAGGTTGTCCACCAGCAGCATCAGCTCATTGGGTGGAATGATCTCGCGGATCGCCGCTTGCACACGCGCCGACAGGTTCGCCGTTTCCTCCACGCGAGTGCCGGGCTGGCCGCGGACATGGATCATGATCTGGCCCGAATCCACCGACGGAAAGAAATTGCGCCCGAGAAACGGCACCAGCAGAAACGAAGCCAGCACGAACAACAGGAAACCGGTAACAAAACCACGCCGGTGCGCCATGGCGAGCTCCAGCACTTGCTTGTAACCGCCGCGGAAACGTTCGAACCGGGCCGAGAAATCGCGCTGGAAGCGCAGCAGCGGATTCGATGACGGTGCGGCGGCTTCCTCAGGCGCATGCGGCTTCAACAGATACATCGCCATCGTCGGCACCAGCGTGCGCGACAGGATGAACGACCACACCATGGCGTAGATCACCGCCAGCGCCATGGGCACGAACAGAAACCGCGCCACGCCTTCGAGAAAGAACATCGGCACGAACACGATACAAATACACAGCAGCGACACGAACGCCGGCGTCACGATCTGTGCCGCGCCGTCGAGAATCGCCGTCTGCACGTCCTTGCCGTGCTCCAGGTGCCAGTTGATGTTTTCGATGGTCACCGTGGCGTCGTCGACCAGGATGCCGACCGCGAGCGCGAGGCCACCGAGCGTCATGATGTTCAGCGTCTGCCCGGTGAGCGCCAGCAGGAACACCGAGCCGAGCACCGCCAGCGGAATCGAGGTGGCGATGATGGTCGTGGAGCGCCAGCTGCCCAGGAACAACAGGATCATCAAGCTGGTGAGCAACGCCGCGATCGCACCCTCGACGACCACGCCCGTGATCGCGCTACGAACAAAGATGGATTGATCGCCGATGGCCTTGATCTGCAGCGTGTCGGGCAGCTGCGCCTTGAGCTGCTCCGCCTTGGCCTTGATGCCTTCGATCACAGCGAGCGTCGACGCCGAGCCGTTCTTCAGCACGTTGATGAGCACCGAGCGCCCGCCGTCCACGTGCACGATGTTTGTTTGCGGAGCGTTGCCATCGCGCACGTGCGCGACGTCACGCAGATAAACCATCGCGCCATCGACGACGCGAATCGGCAAACGGCCCAGGTCTTCGATCACCGAGGGGCTGTTATTGAGATTGATGACGTATTCGAAGTTGCCGATCTTCTGCGTACCGACCGGCGTGATCAGGTTCTGCGCTGCCAGCGTGCTGGCCACGTCGGCGGCCGACAAACCGCGGGCCTGCAGCGCTGCCGGATTTAGATCGATCTGTATCTGGCGGGTCTTGCCGCCGAACGGATACGGAAGCGCCGCGCCCGGCACGGTCACCAACTGCGTGCGGATGGTGTTGGTGCCGAGGTCGCCGAGCTGCTGCTCGGTCATGCCCTCGCCGGACAACGCCAGCTGCAGGATCGACACCGTCGAAGCGCTGTAGTTGAGGATCAGCGGCGGAGTCACACCCGGCGGCATTTGCCTGAGCACGGTCTGCGCGATGGCGGTGACCTGCGCATTGGCGGTGTTGATGTCGGCATTGGGCTGAAAAAAGATCTTGATGACGCCGAAGCCGGTGTAGGAATTGGCTTCGATGTGCTCGATGTCGTTGACCGTGGTCGTGAGCGTGCGCTGGAACAGCGTGGTGATGCGGCCGGACATGGCGTCGGGCGCGAGCCCCTGGTACTGCCACACCACGCTGATCACCGGGATGCGGATGTTCGGAAAGATATCCGTCGGCGTGCGCAGGATGGACAGCACGCCGAAGATGAGAATGAGCACCGCCAGCACCACGAACGTGTACGGGCGCCGCAGGGCGATGGATACGATACCTAGCATGGGAGCGGCGAAACAGATCGGTCGGGCCATTATGGGGCCGCTTGCTGCGCCCAGAATGAAAGCTTTTTTAGGTTTCAGTCACCCCGACACAGCAACGCCAGCCACGCTCCGCCGGCGGGATTGTCGACGATCTCCAGCCGAAAGCCGTGCAATTTGACGATGGCCGCGACGATGGACAGGCCCAGTCCGGAGCCGGACACGTCTTTGCTACTGCACGTTCCGCGATAGAAACGTTGTAACACCGCGCCTCGCTCCGAGGTGCGAATGCCCGGGCCGCTGTCGATCACATCGATGCGCACGCCCGCCGGCGCACCGTCGTTGCTCAGGCGGATCTGAATGCGTCCGCCGCGCGGTGTGAATTTAATGGCGTTGTCGACGATGTTCGATACGGCTTCCAATAGGAGGTTCGGGTCGCCAGGCACCGGCGCCACGTCCGGAGCGATTTCAAACGTAAACGCGATATGCTTGTCTTCGGCGAGCGGCGTGTAGATCTCACGCACGTGATCGAGCGTTGCCACCAGGTTCACCTGCGTGAAACCGGCGCGTCGATGCATGTCTTCCAGCTCGGAGATTCTGAGCAGCGCGCGGAAGCGATCCAGCAGCGAGTCCACATCCACGATCGCCTGCTCGACCATCGGACCATGCGCGCTGCCGGCGGCCGCTTCGCGATGCATACGATGCAGCTGCGTGCGCAGCCGAGTCAGCGGCGTGCGCAAGTCGTGCGCGATGCTGTCGCACACGCCTTTGACTTCGCTCATCAAACGTTCGATTTCTTCCAGCATCGAATTGACGATGCTCGCCAGCATGTCGAGCTCATCCTGCCGGCTGGAGACTGGCAGGCGTCGATGCAAATCGCCGCGCCGAATGGGCTGCGCCGCCTTCTCCAGCGCACGAATTCGTTGCAACGGCCCGCGCGCCAGCCAGATTCCTCCGATCAATCCGGGAATCAGCGTGAGCGACAGGCCCCAGATCAGCGAGCGATGGATGATGGTGCTCACTGCATCGATCACGCTCGTGGCGCGAGCGAGCACGAGCACTTCGCCGGTATTCATCTGGACAGCGACGCCGCGAGCGCGGATCAATTCTTCGCTGCCTTCCATGCGCACGCCGCCGGGCAGCGGCCGAACGACGCCATCGCTGGGAACATCCGCCGGCGGCCGCTCCAGGTTGCCGGTGATCTTGCGGCCTTGCGCATCGAACAGCCCATATAACATCACGCCGCGCAGATCCAGCGCTGCCGTTTGCGCCATCGCGTCGGGCAGGCGCGCGCGGTCGATGTGAATCAGATAGTGAGCACGCTGGCGCAGGATTTCATCCACCACGCTGGAGAGATAGCGCATGGTGTCGAACTGCACCCAGCCGATCAGCAGCACGCTCCACACGACGAACATCACGCCGTACACCAGCAGCAGCCGGACCGTGCTGATGCGTGACAGCTTAGCGAGCTTCAAGCACGTACCCCACGCCTCGCACCGTGTGAATCAACGGCTCGCGTCCGGGCGGATCGAGCTTGCGGCGCAGCCGGCCGATGTGAACTTCGATCACATTGGTGCCTGGATCGAAGTGATAACCCCACACGGCCTCGAAGATCATGGTGCGTGTGAGCACGCGGCCGGTGTGCCGCATGAGAAATTCGAGCAGGCGGAATTCGGTTGGCAACAGCTCCAACGCTTCGCCGTCGCGGCGAGCCTGCCGGTCGATCAGGCTCAGCTCCAGATCGCCGACCCGCAGCGCCATCGGGCGCTGCGTATTCCTTCGCAGCAGCACTTCGATGCGTGCCGCCATTTCATCGGGATTGAAGGGCTTGGTCAGATAATCGTCGCCGCCGGCGCGCAAGCCTCGCACGCGTTCGTCGGCGTCGGACAGTGCGCTGATCATCAACACCGGCGTGTCGACGCCGGATTCCCTCAAGCGCGTGACGAGTGTCAGGCCATCCAGGCCGGGGAGCATGCGATCGAGCGTGATCGCGTCATAAAATCCACCGCGCGCCCGCTCCAGCCCGGTCGTGCCGTCGCCGCACCATTCGGTGTCCAGCCCATAACGCTGCAGCTCCGCGCAGATTTCATCGGCGGTGACGCGGTCGTCTTCGATGATGAGTACCTTGGCCACGGCAGTGAGCCTACCGCCGCCGGCAGGGAGCGACAATGAAGGAACATTTACCTTCCAGGGGAAGTGTCGCTAGTGCGCGCCGCCCTCGAGGGACTTCACCGCCTGGATCATGGCCACCAGCACCTTCTGCGCGTCGCCGTAGACCAGGTTGCAGTTGTCGGCAAAGAACAGCTCGTTCTCGACGCCGGAATATCCCTTGCCCTGGCCGCGCTTGATGACGTAGACCTGCTTGGCCTGGTCGACGTTCAAGATCGGCATGCCGTAGATCGGGCTGGACTTATTGGTGCGTGCCGCCGGGTTCACCGTGTCGTTGGCACCGATGACGATGGCAACGTCGGCTTCCTTGAACTCGCCGTTGATATCTTCCAGGTCGTAGATCATGTCGTACGGCACGCCGGCCTCGGCGAGCAGCACGTTCATGTGACCGGGCATGCGGCCCGCGACCGGATGAATGGCGAATTTCACTTCGACGCCCGCGTCCGTCAGCAGCTTCACGAATTCATATAACTTGTGCTGAGCCTGCGCCACCGCCAGGCCGTAGCCCGGCGCGATGATGACCTTCGAGGCGTAGCGCATGTTGATAGCGGCATCGCCCGCTTCCGCCGGCTTCATGCTGCCTTTGATTTCGCCCTGCTGCTCGTCGCCAGCGGCGCCGAAGTTGCTGAAGATCACATTCGAAACGCTGCGATTCATGGCCTTCGCCATCAGCAGCGTGAGCAGCGTACCGGCGGATCCGACCACCATGCCGGCGATCATCAGCGCCGGGTTCTGCAACACATAACCTTCGAAGCCGACCGCGAGGCCGGTGAACGCGTTGTACAAAGAAATCACGACCGGCATGTCGGCGCCGCCGATCGGCATGGTCATGAGCACACCGAAGATCAAAGCGCCGGCGAAGAACGCAGCCACGACGCCAGGATGGGCGTGGCCGTGCGCGACGAACACGATGTAGATGCCGATCACGAGCGCGGCAAGAAACACCACGCCGTTCAATATTTGCTGGCCCTTCATGCGCCAGACGCCGTTGATGCGGCCATCGAGCTTGGCCCAGGCGATCAGCGATCCGGACAGCGACACCGCACCGATCAAGGCGCCGACCACTGCCAGCAGCAGCGGAATGCGCTGATGAATCGCGCTCGTACGTAACAACTCGACGGCGGCAATCGCAGCGGCGGCACCGCCGCCCATGCCGTTATAAAGCGCGACCATCTGCGGCATGGCCGTCATCGGCACACGCTTGCCGCTCCACCATGCCCACGCGGTGCCGAGCACCAGCGCCGTCGCGGCGAGCGCGATGTTTGCACCCAGGTGCGGCAGAGCCGCTGGGTTCACACCGAAGTAATACAGGAAGCTCGCAAGCACCGCGACCAGCATGCCGACGCCCGCGACGACGATGCCGGAGCGCGCCGTCACCGGCGACGACATGCGCTTCAAGCCATAGATGAAAAGAAACGCCGCGGCGAAATAACTGGCGTCGATGATGAATTGAGGAGTCATAGCGGTGGTTACGCCTTCTTCTGTTCGCCGGACGCCTTGGCGGGCTTGCCGCTGGGCTTGAACATTTCCAGCATGCGCTCGGTGACGACGTAGCCGCCGGCTGCATTGCCGGCGCCGAGAATCACACCGATGAAGCCGATGACCTGCTCGGTATGCGAAGTGGCGTTGAGCAGCGCGTACATCGCGCCGACCACCACGATGCCGTGCACGAAGTTCGATCCGGACATCAGCGGCGTATGCAGAATCGCCGGCACGCGCCCGATGATTTCATAGCCGGTGAAGGCCGCGAGCATGAAGATATACAGCGCGACGAAGCCCGTCAGAGTAGTGGCGAGGTCCATGGCAGATCCTTCGTAGTAACGCGTGGTGGGGTCAGCCGACGACTTTCTGCGCCGCCTCGTTGACGATCTTGCCGTCGTGAGTCAGCGCGGTCCTGGCGATGATTTCGTCGCTCCAGTCGAGCTTGATCTGCTGTTCTTTCAGGAACAGCTCGATCAGGTTGAATTGATTCTTCGCATACAGCTCGCTGGCGTGCTCGCCCAGCATGCTCGGCACATTCAAGGGGCCGAGGATGGTCACCTGGCCGACCTGCACCGTGGTGCCGGGCTGCGTGTATTCGCAGTTGCCGCCGCCGTCGGCCGCGAGATCGACAATCACGCTGCCGGCCTTCATGCCATCGACCTGCGCCTTGCTGATGAGCTTCGGCGATGGACGGCCGGGAATCGCCGCGGTGGTGACGATGATGTCCGACTGCTGAATGTGTTTGGTGACGACCGCCGCAATCTTGTCTTTTTCTTCCTGCGTCAGCTCGCGCGCGTAGCCGCCGGTGCCGCGAGCATCGACGCCGGTATCGACGAACTTCGCGCCGAGCGACTCGGCCTGCTCTTTCGTCTCCGGGCGCACGTCATAACCTTCCGTCATCGAGCCCAGGCGGCGCGCCGTGGCGAGTGCCTGCAAGCCGGCGACGCCCAAGCCCATCACCAAGGTGCGCGCCGGGCGGATCGAGCCGACTGCGGTTGTCATCATCGGCAAAATGCGATCGAGATGAATCGCACCGAGCAGCACGCCGTAATAACCCGCCAGCGTGGCCTGGCTCGACAGCGCATCCATCGCCTGCGCTCGCGTGATACGCGGCACCAGCTCCATTGCAAACGTGGTGATCTTGCGATCGCGCAGCAGCTTGGTCAGCTCCACTTCGCGATGTGCATATATGAAACAGACCAGGATCGCGCCGGGGCGCATCGCGTTGACGATGGCCGCATCCGGCGGCTGCACGCAGACGACGATATCGGCGTCTCGCACCAGCGCTGGCACGTCATCGCTGAATTTGACGTTCTTGAACGCAGTATCGGGAAGTTTGACCGCCGCACCGGCGCCGGACTGCATGTGAATTTCCGCGCCGAGCTTGGTGAGCTTGTCGGCCACGGCGGGCACCATCGCCACGCGCGTCTCGTTAGGTCGCGTCTCTTTCAAGACTGCAATCTTCACCGGCATGCAGACCGCCTCTCCCGTGAGATACGAAATTCCCGCCATTGTGGATGCCTTGTTCCCGCTCGGCAACACGCGCATGCTCTCGCGCCACCCAGGAGCCTGCCCAAGTTTCTCGATGCCCGCCGCTGCCATGACTCGTTTCGCCCTGGGCTGCAAATCAGCCCTGGTGCTCGCCTATCCGGTGGTCGCGCACCTTGCGGTGGTTCTCGACAGCAGGCCGCTGCTGGTCGCGGCATTGGCGTTGTTGATCGTCATGCCCATGCTGCCGGCGTTGACTCGCGGCAGTGTCGTGGCTTGGATCGCCATCCCCGTGATCGTCGCCGGGCTGTGGTGGGTGTCGCATTCCACGCACGCCACGCTGCCCCTGTATATCGCACCGATCCTGGTTCCAGGATTCATGGCCGGCGTATTTGGCAGCTCGCTGCTGGCGGGGCAGACGCCGCTGATCGAGCAAATGATTCGGCTCATGGAGTCGGATCACGTGCCGGAAGATGCGGTCTGGACCTATGCGCGCAATCTCACTCGCGGCTGGACGCTCTTGTTCATCACCATTTCGACCACCAGCCTGGTGCTGGGCTTGCTGGCGGAGCCGGATGGCCTGCTGCTGGCAGCCGGGATCACGCCGCCGGTCACGGTCTCGCAGGAGGCGTGGTCGCTGTTCGCTAACCTGATCGGTTATTTGCTGGTCGCGGCGTTCTTCGTGATTGAGTACGCTTACCGCCGCCAGCGCTTTCCGCGGCAGCCTTATCGCAACATCTTGGATTTCTTGTTACGCGTGCTCGCGGCCATGCCGCGCCTGGTCAGCAATGCCGCTGGCGCCCGACGATGAGTGACATGAGTTCGGCCCACACCACGAGCATTCGCATCGCCGCGAACCATCCTTCCCTGCCGGGCCATTTTCCCGGCCAGCCGATCGTGCCCGGCGTGGTGCTGCTCGATCGCGTGTTGAGCGAGGCGGCACGCTGGCTGCAACGTCCGGTGACTCCGTCGTCATTGCCGAACGCGAAGTTCACTGCGCCGCTGCTGCCCGAGCAGGACGCGGAGCTGCAATTGAAGCTCGACGGCGACGAACTGCGCTTCACCCTGAGCCGCAACGGCTCGTCGCTGTGTCAGGGCTCGTTTCGCCTGCGCGGGGAACAGGCCGCGTGAAGCCCGAATGGATGAATCGTCCCGAGGCCGGCTCGGCTTTGGGGTATCGCCTGATCAGCACGTTCGCAATGCTGTGCGGGCGCACGGCCGCACGCCTGGTGTTGTATCCGATCACTGCGTTCTATCTCGTGCGCCGAGCGCCGGAGCGTCGCGCCGCTCGCAAATATTTGCAGCAGGTGCTGGGGCGCAAAGCTTCGCTGTGGGATGTCGCCAAACAAATTCATTGCTTCGCGTCCGTGACTTTGGATCGGGTGTTCCTGCTGTCGGAGAGCTTCAAACGCTTCGACATTCGCGTGATCGGCCTGGACGAGCTGCGCCAGCAGTGGGGGAAGAAACAGGGCGTGCTGGTGTTCGGCTCGCATCTGGGCAGCTTCGATTCGCTGCGCGCCCTGGCGGAATTCCGGCAGGACGTGAAAGTTCGCGTGGTGCTGGACGTGGAGCAGAACCCGACCATCACAAACATTCTCAACACGCTGAATCCCGAGATGGCGCGCTCCATCATCAACGCCCGACAGGAAGGCGCCGTGACCGCGCTCGCCATCAAAGAGGCGCTCGATGAGACTGCGCTCGTAACTTTGCTCGTCGATCGCGCGCGTCCGGGGAATCAGGTCGTCACCGCGGATTTTCTCGGCAAGCCGGCTCCGTTTCCGACCGGGCCCTGGCAACTCGCCGCCGCACTCAAGGTGCCGGTGGTGCTGTGCTTCGGCCTGTATCGCGGCGGCAATCGGTACGACCTGCACTTCGAGCTGTTCGCAGAAACCGTGCGCATGGAACGCAGCGACCGTCAGGCGAGTCTGAATGCCATCATTCAACGCTTTGCCGACCGGCTGGCCCACTACGCGCGCAGCGCGCCGTACAATTGGTTCAACTTTTATGACTTCTGGCAGACCGATGCGCCGCCTTCTAATGTTGACGCTGCTCAGCGCAGCGACACTCAGCCACGCCAGTGACCGCGATGCCGACGCGTTGATCGCGCGCCTGGCCAAGCCGGCGCCCGCGACCATCGAGTTCACGGAAGTGCGGTTCTCGCGCCTGGTGCGGGAGCCGCTGATTGTTTCAGGTGAGCTGGGCTATTCGGGCCCGAACAGCCTCGACCGTCGCGTCACCAGGCCGTATCACGAGAACACCTCCATTCGCGGCGAGTCGGTGAAAGTCGAGCGCGAAGGCGAGAAGCCTCGCAGCTTCGCCTTGAAACATGCGCCGGAACTGCGTGGATTACTCACAGGCTTCTCCGCCATGCTTGCCGGCGATGCCGCCGCGCTTCGACAAACGTTTACTGTCGAGGCCACGGGCGACGACGCCAAATGGACCCTCGAACTGACACCGAAAGACGTCAAGGCGCAGAAGCGCCTGCATAGAATGGACGTTGTGGGCGCAGGCACCGAGCCGCGCTGCTTCTCGATGATCACCGCCGACGGTGCGAACAGCGTCCTGTTGCTGGGGCCGGTCGCGAAAGAGCCGGTGCCGAAGGATGTCGATCAAAAGGCGCTGTATCAGCGCTGCGGTTTGCAAATCCCCGAGAGCAACGCGACCGCGGGCCGCTGATGAAACTCACTCGTGCGGCGCTGCTGATCTTCGCGGTCTGGGTGATACTGCTCGCGGGGTTGAGCTGGTTCGTGCAGCGCCAGCTGCAGGTGGGCGCCGACCTGCGTTTGTTCCTGCCGAGCCCGACCACGCCCGAGCAACGTTTGTTGCTGGAAGAAATCGGCGAAGGCCCGGCCTCCCGCGTGCTGATCATTGCACTGGAGGGAGCATCTCCCGAAGAGCTGGCGGACACTTCTCGTGCGTTCGCCGAGAACCTGCAATCGAATCCGCAGTTTCGCCTGGTCACCAACGGCGAGATGTCGCTCGACAGCCTGCCGGACGAGCTGCTCGCGTATCGATATTTGCTGTCGCCGACGCTCGATTCGCGTCCGCTCGATGCGAAGTATCTGCACGAGGAACTGGTCGCACGAGCGCGCGATCTCTCCTCGCCCGCCGGCGCATTCCTGGAACCTTGGTTGCCGCGCGATCCGACGCTCGAACTGTTGAAGGTCCTGCAGCGCTGGCAGCCGATGCAGGAGCCAAATCGTTTGTTCGATGTTTGGTTCGATCGCGACGGTCATCGCGCGCTGTTGCTGGCGCAGACCCGAGCTGCCGCCTTCGATCCCGATCAGCAGCGACTTGCACTCGCGGAGTTGGATAAAGCGCTGAAGGAAGTTGCCGGCGACAGCAAGATCACAATGACTGTGAGTGGCCCGGGCAAGTTTTCGGTGCTGATGGAAGAGCGCACTCGCGGAGAAGCTCAGGCGCTCGGCGTCGCCGCGACGGTCGGAATGATCGTGCTGCTGCTCGTCGCGTATCGGCGCGTTGGCAGCGTCGTTCTCAGTGCCCTGCCGCTGGCGAGCGCAGGATTGGCTGGACTTGCAGCGGTCAGCGCGCTGTTCGGCGAAGTGCACGGAATCACGCTCGCGTTCGGCTTCACGCTGATCGGTGTTGCGCAGGACTATCCGATTCATTTGCTCAGCCATGCGCATACGACTCGCACACCGCTGCAGGCCGCGAAGGAACTCTGGCCCACGCTCGCGACCGGCGTTGCGAGCACCAGCATCGCGTATGCCACGTTTTGGTTTTCCGGTGTAATCGGCCTTGCGCAGCTCGCGTCCTTTACGGTTGCCGGTCTCGCCGTCGCCGGTCTCACGACGCGCTTCGTTCTGCCGGTGTTGATGGACGACACCGGCCGCGACTTCGGCGACTCGCGCTGGCTCGATCGCGTCTGGACTCGGATAGAAAGCTTGCCGCGTCCGTACTGGGCCGGCATCGTCGCAATCGTCGGTTCGATTGCCGCCGTGATGCTCTCGCCGCAGCCGCTGTGGGAAAGCGATCTGAGCAAGCTCACACCGGTGCCGAAAGATCTGCTGATCAAGGACACCCAGCTGCGCAGCGAGCTCGGCACGCCCGATGTGCGTTATCTGCTGGTCATCGCTGCCAAAGACAGCGAGGACGCGCTCGAACGTTTGGAGTCGCTGGAGCCGGCGTTGCAGAAGCTGGTCGACTCAGGCGCGATCACGGGCTACGACGATGCAGCTCGCTACGTTCCCACGGCACAAGCGCAGCGGCAACGCCAGGGGAGATTGCCCGAGCCACAGACATTGCGCGCCGATTTGCAAAAGGCCATCGAAGGCACGCCGTTCCGCCCGGATGTCTTCGAACCGTTTCTTGAAGACGTGGAACGTGCGAGGCGGCTGCGACTTCTCACGATCGAGCGTCTGCGCGATTCTCCGCTGGGCGCGAGCATCGAGCCGCTGCTGACAGTGCACGATCAACGCGCGACGGCGCTTGTGACATTCAGCGGCGTTCAGGACATACCGGCTCTGCGCGAGTTTGCAGCCAAGGCAGGATCCGGCGTGACGTTGCTGGATACGAAGGATGCTTCAGAAACATTGGTCACCAATCAAAGAAGCAAGATTCTTTGGAGCCTGGTCGTGGCCGGGCTGCTGCTGATTGGCGTCGTGGCTCTGTCACTGCGCAAGCCCTCGCGCATTTATCGAGTGCTTGCGCCGATGGCGCTGACGACCGTGCTGATCATCGGCATCCTGCAAGCCAGCGGCGTATCGCTGACGTTGTTTCATTTGATCGCGTTGATTCTCGCGGCGGGATTGGGGCTCGACTACGCACTGTTCTTCGAGCACGCGGCGGATGAACGTGCGGAACAGCGAAGAACGTTGCATGCACTGCTGGTCTGCTCCGCCTCGACGCTCATGGTGTTCGCATTGCTTGCCGTATCCAGCCTGCCGGTGCTGCGCGCGATCGGGCTGACGGTCTCGCTCGGCGTGATCCTGAACTTTGTGCTCGCGATGCTGCTGACGCGACCCTCGGTGACGGCCCATGCCACACGCTGACATCGCAGCGCTGATTCCCCATCAAGGCGGCATGTGCCTGCTGGAAGACGTTGTCGAATGGGATGACTCGCGCATCGTGCTCACAACCAGCACGCATCGATCTGCAGACAATCCACTGCGCGTCGACGGCAAGCTTCGCGCGGTCCACTTGTGCGAGTACGGCGCTCAGGCAATGGCCGTGCATGGCGCATTGAAAGCGGCGCCCCAACGAGCTCCGCCGGGAATGTTAGTTTCGTTGCGATCGGTGACGTTCGCGCGCGAGTACATCCATGATCTCACCGGCCTGCTGCATGTCGAAGCGGTGTGTCTGCAGGCGACGGAATCGAGCCAGCAATACAGCTTTCGAATCACCCACGACGAGCAGATGGTCGCCGAAGGCCGGGCGGCAGTGCTGCTTACGCGGCCTTCGTAAACAACAACGATTCGACCAGCGGCGGCGGACCCGAGGCCAGCAGCTTGCGAACCGACGAGCAGTCGAGTGACGCATGCTCTTCGCACGCACGCTCGACGATCTCGACCGCCAGCGAATTGAGCAGCGCCGTGTACTCGATGATGCGCGCCCGGAAGGATTCGTCGTCGAGCTCATCGCGCAAGCCGCGATTCAATTCGGCGAACCAGGGCAGCGATGCCTGGTCCAGCAGCACCGAATCGTTCCGACGCGAGCTCACTTTCGACCACTCGCGCATGAAGTCCTGCATCGCCTGATTCAACGCGCGCGAGTGATTCAGCTGCTCGGACAAGCGGCTGATGTTCGCGAGATCGGTGAGGCGGCGCTGGAAGAACAGCTGGCACAACACGCCCCAGTAGTAGGTGTAGTCCCAGATCACCTTCACCGGCATCACTTCCGGATCGCCGAACATCGCATACTGATTCGTGTACAGCGCCAGCGTGCTCTCGTAGAACGAGAAGTACAGCTGCTGATAGACATGCGAGCGGCCGTTGATCAGCTCGCCTTGCAGGTCTCGCGCGATCAGGTCGGTGATGTAGGTGTTGCTGATCGCGATGAAGTCGCTGCCGGGCGAATAGAACGGATCCAGGAACACGCCGGCCTCGCCGGTCAGCGCCCAGCGATCGCCCGAGAACACCTGCTTGCAGCCGTAGGAGAAATTGCGCAGGAAACAAAAGTCCTGCAGCAGGTGTTGTTTGCTTTCGAGCTCGCGCGCCAGGCGCGGCTGATGCGCGCGAAACCATTCGAGCGCCTTCTCGAACGTGTTCATGGTTTCCAGCGGATGCAGCTGCGCGTCGCAGACGATGCCGACCGAATGCGAACCCGACGCCAGCGGAATCAGCCAGGCCCAATAACCTTCGCCGCACAAATGATTGGTGGACAGCCAGCGATACGGCGGATCGCAGCGCTGCAGCCACGATGCGTTCGATGACCACTCGTCCACGTCAATCTTCGCGCCGATGCGAAACCAGATGGCATTCGCGTTGTGAGCATTGTCCTGCTGCAAGCCCAGCTTGCGCTTCACCAGGCCGGCGCGGCCCGACGCATCGATGAGCCAGCGTGAGCTCACATCGTGCTGTTCGCCATCGACTTCGTAACGAACCGAGTGCTGCGCGCCCTTGGTTCCGATCTCGAAACTGCGCACGACCGCGCCGTCGATGAACTGCACGCCGAGTGCACGCGCATGCTCGCCCAGGAAATTCTCGAAGATGCCGCGATCGAGCTGATAACTCGGCGTCGCCAGGTAACGGCTCGCGCCGAGCTCGGTGACTTGGTCCAGATCCTCGCGACCTTCGGAAAAGAAAAAGCGGAAGCCGAATTTTTTCAGCTGCCGGCTGGTCAGATGTTCCTTGAGCCCGAGCACGGTGTCGAAATAATGCGCGCCGATCTCAACCGAGGACTCGCCCACTTTGTGAGCGGCTGGCGGCACCGGATGCTGGCGGCGCTCGATCACTCGCACATCCAGGCGTGGAAATTGATTGCGCAGCTGAATCGCCAGTGTGAGCCCCGCCAGCCCGCCGCCGAGAATCGTCACGTCGGCAGTGCCGGTTGCTTGCTGCGAACTCATCGGATCAGTTCACCTGCACGTTCAACGCCGTGTTTCGGCTCAGGCACAGGCGCACGGTGCGAGGATTGGAATACGCCAGCACTTCAAAAAACGGCAGGCACGGCGCCATCGCATTTTCGGCGACCAAAGGCGCCGCTGCGGAGCGCGCCGGCGTCGGGTCGAGCGAGCTCAACGTCTCGGTGGTCAAAATCATTTTTCGATGCTGCTGATTCTGCGTCGTCGGCGCGAGCACCAGCGCGGCACCCAGCAATCCGCGACTCGCCGCCATGGTCCCGAGCGGGCCTTTGGCTTCGATATCGAACACGACGTACAGCACCGGCCGATGTTCGCATACCACTTGCGTCGCGGCTTCCAGCAACCCGGCGCCGAATGTGTATTCAAACGCGCTGAGCGCGGTGTAAGGCGCGAGGCTGCCGGTGCCGATGCTCCAATAGCCGGCCGCCGCGTTATGCACGGAGTTATGAAACTTGATGGGAGAAATCAACGTCGGAGTGGCGGCTAACGTGGCGCACATATAGTCGCTGATCGCAGTGTCGCCGTGCGTGGATGCAAACACCGACGGCAAATCCGCAGGTTTGCGTCCGGCCGCTTCGCATGCCCGAGATGCAACTTCGAGCGCTATCGCAACTGTGTCCGGTGCCCGGCGTCGTTCCGTCGGTGCAAGCAGCGTCGGCGCAGGACGAGCACTGGGCGCTTCCGGCGCCGGCTGTTCGCCGCGAATCACGGCTTGCGCCAGGTCCCAACCCGGCAGGCGCGACGCCCAGAACGCGACGCCTTCGATCGCAACTCGCAGCGTCATCGGTCAGCTCCAAAGAGCAGCACGCAATTGCTGCCGCCGAAGCCGAACGAGAAGCTGAGCGCGGCACGAATCTTACGTTCGGCGTTGTCTCGCTGGATTTGCGGACCGCAGGCCGGATCGAGCGTTTGCGCATTCAACGTCCCGGGCAGCAGGCCGTGATCCAGCGCCAGCAGGCTGATCGCCGCTTCGACGATGCCGGCCGCGCCGAGCGTATGGCCCATCCAGCCTTTGGTTGAACTGGCAAACGTGCTCGCAGGAAACATATCGGCGACCACCTTCGCTTCCACTTCGTCGTTCTTCTGGCTGGCGGTGCCATGCAGATTGATGTAATCGATGTGCGAGGGCTGCAGCTCCGCGCGTCTCAACGCGTCGTTGAGCGCCATGCGCGCGCCCAGCCCTTCCGGATGGGGCGTCGACATATGATGCGCATCGTTCGATTCGCCGTAGCCCAACAGCCACGGGCCGCGCACCGCTCGTTTCTCCAACAACGCAAAGCCGGCCGCTTCGCCGAGATTGATGCCCCGGCGCTCGACATCGAACGGCCGGCACGGCTCAGCCGACACCAGCTCCAGCGAGTTGAAACCGAACAACACGCTGCCACACAGACTGTCGACACCGCCGACCACTGCGGCATCGGCCATGCCGGTGCGAATCAAACGTTCCGCTTGCGCGAAGACTTTGGCGCTGGAGGAACAGGCGGTCGCAACAGTGACGCTGATGCCCGTCAGACCGAGCGCATGCTGTACGAAGTCGCCGAGTGAATGCGGCGTATGAATGATCGGGCGACGCAGGTCCGCGGGATAACGACCGTCGGCTTCGAGCCGTGTGTACGCCTCTTCGCTGGCGCCGATGCTGGAGGTCGATGTGCCGACAACGACGGCGACTCGATCGGCCCCATAGCGCTCGCGCGCCGCCTCCGCCGCCTGAATGAATCCATCGCCCAGCATGCCGCGCCAGGCGAGTCGGTTGTTACGGCAATCCCATTCGGCAAAACGCTCCGGCAGCGGCTGCTGTTCGAGCCCGGCCACGCGGCCGATCCAGGTGGGAATCGGCGTGGGGCCGAAATCATTTTGCGTCAGGCCACTGCGGCGCTCACGCAGCGCCGCCAGCGTTGCCGCGCGTCCATCCCCGGCTGCCGAACACAGCGTATAGGCGGTGACTCTCAAAGGACGGGATTGCATCGCTGGCGGAAATGTTTGCTGTGTGCGTTGTTGAGAACGATTCCAATCGAGGCCCGATTCATCCCCCAGGAGTGCCCCAAGGCTCAACTGACCCGATGCGTTTCGATGTGCGCGGCCAGCGAGCGCAGCGAGCTGAAAATACGGACGTTGTTTTCGTCATCGGAGCGCAGCTGAAAGCCATAACGCTTGGAGATCTCCAGCGCCAGTTCCAGGGCGTCGATGGAATCCAGGCCCAATCCGGTTTTGAAAAGCGGCGCTTCGGGATCGATGTCCGCGGGCGCGACGCCTTCCAGATTGAGCGCCGAGACAATGAGTTCGGCAAGCTCGCGCTCGCCGGCCGACTGAGTTGCTGACATGAACGAAACAGGCCCTTATTCGAGGCAGGTTGTGAACGCTGAAGCGGCGAACCGCGGGGCGCGAAGTGTATCATCCGGCCCGCGCAAGCTTCGAACGCTGCGCACGTTTTCCCCACGTTTTATGATTGGCGAGACCGAGTTTTGCAAGCAAAACACCTGGGTTCCGATCCTTCCGACACCGCGATGCGCAGCATTTCCGGCGAACGCACTTCCGACGACCAGGGCGCTGCCCTGCCCGCCAGCCTGCGAGTCGCCTATCGGTCGCTGCCGCTCACCGCGACCCACGCTCCGGTGCTCGCGGCGCTTCGTTTCGGGGGAAAGACTACGACTGGCGTGGGGGATGCGGCCCTGACGATCGATGTGGGCCTGGAGCCGCTGCAGGGTCCGCCCACCGCGGAATTATGGTTTGCGAGTGGACCGGTCCACACTGGCCAATGGTCCGACGCTGCCGGCATTCAGATCCGCTACTCGCACGATCAGCATCATTTGTTTGCGGTGCTGGAGCTGGACGAGCGCGCGCATGGCGGAATTCTGCTGACAGCCGAGCGCGCCTACGCGGCGATTCAGGCTTTTCAGGCGCAGTCGGCGTTTCGTCACCTGCTGCGCATGTGGAATTACATGGACGCGATCAACGATGGCGCGGGCGACATGGAACGCTATCGCCAGTTCTGCGTGGGCCGCGGCCGTGGTCTCGGCGGTGTCAGCCAGGCTTATCCGTCGGCGAGCGCGTTGGGCCGTCACATCCCCGACAGCGTGCTGCAAGTGTTCTGGCTGGCGGGCAAAGTGCCGGGCAAGGCAATCGAGAATCCCCGGCAGGTGAGTGCTTACCACTATCCGCGCGTTCATGGCCCGGTGAGCCCGACGTTTGCGCGTGCCCTGGTGGCGCCGGATGAGACTGTGTTGATCTCGGGCACGGCGAGCATCGTCGGCCACGTCTCTCAACATCACGACGATGCGATGGAACAGCTGGAAGAAACGGTCCGCAACCTGGCGGCCCTGACGCCGCACGTCGGCCGCACCCCGGGCGAGTCCAGCAGCGATGTGTTGAAAATCTACGTGCGCGATCCGGAAATGACGCCGAAGATCGCCGCACGGCTGCGGCAGTTGTACCCGAAAGGTGAATTCCTGTTCGTCGCCGCCGATGTTTGCCGGCGTGAGTTGCTGGTGGAAATCGAGGCCGTGCTGCCGCGCTGAATTTCGCGCGTTTCGCTGCCTACAGAAATTTCACTGGCGTCGCAGAGCTCGTAACAGATTCTCGCGGGGCAGTTTGCCCAGCTCATTGCGCGGCAGCCTGTCGACGATCAGCAACGGACGCGGCAGGAACGCGCTGTCCACGCCGCCGGTGAGCCGATCCAGGACTTCTCGTGCCGTGAGATTTGGAGCCACGACGAGCGCGGCGACGCGCCGAATCGTCCCGACCGCATCGGCATCGGGCTGAAACACGACTGCTTCTTTCACGCCGTCGATGGCGAGCAGCCGCCGCGTGAGATCGGACAACGACGCACGCTTGCCCGCGACTTCGATCATGTCCGAGCTGCGTCCGCGGACGACGAAGCGATCTCCCTCGCGCTGCTCGACGATGTCTTGTAACAGCACCGGTTCGACGAACCACGGCGCGTGCACCAACGTTCCTTCGGCCTGCGATTCGAGCCGCACGCCGTCGTACAAGCGCCATGCCTCCTCGCTCGCGGTCCGGCGACTGGCGAACACGCACGTTTCGGTGGATCCAAACATCTCCACCATTTCGCCCTTGAGCTTGGCGACCACCGCCGCGGCCAGCGGCTGATCCAGCGGCGCCGTTGCGCTGACAATCGCATCCACTTCCGGAAATGCCTGCGGCGATTCGACGATGGCTCGCAGATGCACCGGCGTGCTGACCAGCACGCGTGGGCGAGGCAGCTCCGCAAGCGCGCTCGCGATGTCGGCTGGAAACAGCGGCCGGCCCGCATGAACAGCCATGTTGCCGGCGAGCGGCAACAAGATGCTCATCTCCATTCCATACATATGTTGAGGCGGAACCGTGGCGAGCACCCATACAGTTCCCGGATCGCCGCCGATCGCGGCTCGAATCATCCTGGCATTGCGCGAGTTGCTGCCGTTCACGGTGTGCCAGCGCTTGGGAAATGTTTTCGGCTGGCCGGTGCTGCCGGACGTGTAGCCGACCATCACCGTCATATCGGCGGGAATGGCGGTGTTGATCTGCTGCCCGCTATTCGCCGTGCCCAATGCCGCCTCGACCGTCGCATCGTCGATGCGATAACTGCCGGCATTGGTTCTTTGCACATCGGCGACGACTTCATCGGCACGCGATGACGGCAGCAACACGGTGTGGCCCACACTCAACGCGGCTGCGTATGCAACCAGGAACTTATAACGATCTTCGCAAAGATTGATCATCGGCACCGCTGCGCCGAGGATCGGCAATCGCGCGATGACGGCGGCGACGTGAGATTTGAATTCGGCCAGCGATACCGGCGCGCCGCGCCGCCAGGCGATCGGGCGCTGCGGGTCATCGGAAACGAACAGGGGAATCACTGCCAACGCTTGAACACCATCGAAGTGTTGACGCCGCCGAACGCGAAGTTGTTGTTCATCACGTAGTCGACGTGCAGCGCGCGGCCTTCGCCGGTGATGTAATCGAGATCGCCGCAGCGGGGATCGATGTTGTCGAGATTCAAGGTCGGCGCGAACCAGCCGGCCTTCATCATCTCGACGCTGAACCAGGCTTCCAAAGCGCCGCAGGCGCCGAGCGTGTGGCCGAGATAACTCTTTTGCGAGCTGAGCGGCATGCGCGTACCAAACAACGACGACGTGGCGCGAGTCTCAGCGATATCGCCGTGCTCGGTCGCCGTACCGTGGCCGTTCACGTAACCGACGACGTCGGGCGACAAGCCGCCATCTGCCAGCGCCAGCTCCATCACCACGCGCATGGTCGATTCTTCGGGCTTGGTGACATGCACG
>CAMLEO010000025.1 GCA_946478975.1 uncultured Steroidobacter sp. | reverse complement strand
GTCGTGCTGCTGACAAGAGTTCCGTAGTTTAACGGTATATTATTGCCGCGGTTGTAGAACTTGGTGCCGAGAATCGCCGCGGGGCCGCTGATGATGCCGGTGAAGTTCGCCTGCGACGAACGCACGTCGCATGCGAAGGTGCGGGCGGTCGCGCCGCCGGGATTCGTGATCGCCGCGCAGCTGTCCTGGCCGCCGGGACGATCGAGCAGGGAATACACGCCGGCGCTTTTGTAACTTTCCGCGCTGATCACAAAATGACCACGGCCATCGCCGAAGCCGGTGCCCGCCGCCAGGGAGAATTTGGTTTCTTCGTCATCGTCGAACGTCGAGACGCCGCCCTGCGCCTGTGCTTTGAAGCCAGTGAAGTCGCGATCCAGAATGAAGTTGACGACGCCGGTCACGGCGTCCGAGCCGTAAGCGGCCGAGGCACCGCCGGTCACGATCTCCAGGCGTTCGATCAACGCGGTCGGAAACAAACTGATGTCGACGTTGCCGGCGCCGCCGGTCGGCACGAAACGTTTGCCGTCGAGCAGGACCAGCGTGCGGTTCGCGCCGAGATTACGAAGATTCAAAAAGCTGCCGCCGTCGCCCTTGGAGCCGGTCGCACCGCGCGGCCCGTTGGAGAAGGCGAGGATGGGCAACTGTCTCAACGCATCCACCGGCCCGCCGGGATTGGCAGCGGACAACTGATCCGTGCTCAACGTCGTCAACGGTGTCGGCGCATCGAAACCTTCACGCGCGACGCGTGTGCCAGTGACGGTGACTTCTTCGAGATCGGGCGCTTCGGCGTCTTGCGCATATGTTTGCGCGACACCGAGTTGCGAACCCACGGCGGATAGACCAATCAGCAGCAAGCGTCTCACGAGGCCCCCTGGCGCAGCAGTTGTTGACTTTTCTTGGATCGTAAATTGACGCGGGCAATGCTAGGCAGGCGACGCACGCCGGTCCAAATCAAAGGCGCAATCACTCGATGCTGGATTGAGATCGAAATCTTCTTGAGGATCGGCTCGAGTCGCGCGTCGTTATAGGGTTCGGTTGCAACCGGACGGGGATAACCACTGTAAACGTCACCACGATTCCAACCATGAAAAATCAAACTCCACCCACTCTGACTCGTCGTAGTTGGCTCGGCGCCGTAAGCACTCCCGCCGCTGCTGCCGCTCTGTTGCCTGCATTTGCGTCGGCGGCGGAGCGCACACCAGCGACAGATCTGGGAGCACGCACTTACAACATTCGAGATTTCGGTGCGAAGGGCGACGGCAAAACGCTCGATACAGCAGCGTTGCAAGCTGCAATAGATGCCTGCACGCGCGACGGCGGCGGCACAGTGCTGGTGCCGGCGGGAACATTTGTGATCGGCACCACCGAGCTCAAGAGCAATGTCACTTTGCACCTGGCCGCATCGGCCATCCTGCTCGGCAGCGGCAACGGCAAGGACTATCGCGCGATCGATGCCATTCCCTTGACCGGCGACTCGACGTTGGGCGACGGCAATTGGGCGTTACTGTTCGCCGTCGAAGCGAAGAACGTCACGGTGGCAGGCCCGGGTACGATCGACGGGCAGGGCCACTTGTTCAATAACTACGGCCAGAAGGAAGTGCCGCCTCCGGCAGGCATCTCTGGGCCGCAGCGGCCCTATCACCTGTTGTTTCATCGCTGCCAGAACATCGTGGTGCGGGACCTGGAGCTGTTGCGTTGTGCCTTTCACAGCATTCGCGTGATTCAGAGCGAGCGCGTGCGGTTCGATGGGCTCTACATTCACAATCGCGTCAACGTCAACAACGACGGCTTTCATTTCATCAGCGCCCGCTACGTCACGATCAGTAATTGCGTGCTGCTGGTCCAGGACGACGCCTGTGCGCTGTTCGGCAGCTGCCAGTTCGTGACCGTGACCAACTGTGTGTTCAGCACGCGCTGGTCGGTGTTTCGCTTCGGCGGCGGCGACGTCAAGAACATCTCGGTGTCGAACTGCATCATCTACGAAACCTACGGCTGCCCGATCAAGATCGGCGCCGGCCGCATGACCTTGGAAAAAGTTTCGTTCTCGAACCTGACCTTGCAGGACGTGACGGGTCCGATCGCCGTGAATTTCAGCGGCCGCAGTCGCAATGAAGATGGCGGCGCGCCGCCGTCGCCTGAAGGGTTCGTCCGCAATCTGTCGTTCAGCCACATTCGCGCGACGGTGGTGGATGCTCCACATCCGGAGCGCTACAAGGACATGCCGACGATCGGGCGTGTTTACCCCGGCGAGCAGCATTCGTGCATCACGCTCAATGGGCTCGATGGCGTCTGGATCGAGAATGTGACTTTCGACGATGTGCATGTGACATACGCTGGCGGCGGATCCGCGCAACTGGCGGCGAAGCGCAACGTTCCGCAGGCCACGCGTGAGTACTTCGGTGTGTGGGGCGAAGAGCCGGTCGGTCCGCCGTCGTATGGTTTGTACGCGCGCAACGTCAAAGGGCTCACGATGAACAACGTGCGCTTCACAGTTGCCGAGCCGGACCTGCGTCCCGCGATCGTGCTCGATAACGTGCAAGACGCTGCGATTCATGCGTTGAGCGCGCAGGGCAATCCGGCAGCGGAGTCGGTGCTGCGCTTTACGGGTGTGAAAGACGCATTGCTGACCGCCTCACGTGTGCTGACCGAAGCCGCGGCGTTCCTGCAGATTGAGGGAAACGCCAACTCGAACGTCATAATCGACGGTGGGGACCTGACCAAAGCGAAATCGCCGCTGGCGCTGCAAGCGGGCGCGAAGAAAACCGCGGTGACAATACGGAGATAATGATGAAATGGGTGTCCCTGCTGGCAATCCTCGCATTGCCTCTTGCTGCTTCTGCAGCGGATCTTCCTCCGCCCGGATTACGAATCCTCGATGAGCCCGATCCCGCGCGCGATGCGCGGGTCGCCTGGCATCGCGAAGCGCGTTTCGGTGCCTTCGTGCATTGGGGTGTCTATTCCGGGCCGGCAGGTGAATGGAATGGCCGCCAAGGCGGCACGTATTCCGAACATCTCATGCGGTCGTTGGAAATTCCGCGCGCCGTCTATCTCAAGGAGATCGCAACGCCGTTCAATCCAACCAGCTTCGATGCCGATGCGTGGGTGAAGCTCATGCACGAAGCCGGCATGAAATACCTGGTGATCACGGCCAAGCATCACGACGGCTTCGCGATGTATCCGTCGAAGGTCTCCAACTACAACCTGGAGGCGGTGACCAGGTTCAAGCGCGATCCCATGGCCGAGCTGTCGGCCGCATGCAAAAAATATGGGCTGAAGTTCGGCTTCTATTATTCGCACGCCTGGGATTGGGCGAATCCCGACGCCATCGGCAACTACTGGGACTACGGCGCGCCGGGCGGCGATTCGAACTGGTGGGACAAGCGCGCCGACCTGATTCCCAAGGCCGGCAAATACATCGAGGAGAAGGCGATTCCGCAGGTTCGCGAGCTGATCGCCAAGTATCACCCGGACATCATGTGGTTCGACACGCCGAGCAAAACGCCGCCGGAGATGTGCCAGCGTGTGCTCAAGGCGGTGCGCGAGGCGGATCCGAAGCTGGTCATCAACTCTCGCATCTGCCAGTCACCTTACGGCGACTATCGCTCGACCGCGGATCGTCCGGCGTATTTCCCCGAGGTTCCCAATCAGTGGGAAGCGATACCGACCACCAACGAGTCGTATGGATACAAGCCGAGCGACACCTCGCACAAGCCGCCGGCGCATTTCATTCATCTGCTCGCGCAGGCGGTCGGCAAAGGCGGCAACATCCTGATGAACATCGGGCCGCGAGGCGACGGCGTGATCGATCCAAAGGATCAGGCGATCCTGCACGGCATCGGCGCATGGATGAGCAAGAACAGCGAAAGCATTTACGGCTGCGATCGCAGTCCGCTGCCGGTGCAGTCTTGGGGTGCCGCGACTCGCAAAGGCAATCGGCTGTATCTGCACGTGTTCGACTGGCCCGCTGACGGCAAGCTCGTCGTTGCCGGCCTGCGCAGCAATCCCACCAGCGCTCGGTTGTTACAGGGAGGCGAGGTCGGCATCCGTCGTATCAACACAGACGACGTCGAGCTGAGCCTTCCGGCCAGCGCGCCCGATACGATCGACTCGGTGCTGGTGGTGGACTTCCCCGCGCAGATCGCTGCAAACAAAGCGATTCGTCTCGCACCGGCCGGGGCTGCTACACGGTTGCATGTGATGGATGGCCGGCTCGACGGCAGCGGCATTCGCTACGGCGATGGCAAGACCAACCGCGACGTGACGGATGAATGGTCGGCGCTCGACGGCACCGTCACCTGGACGGTCCGCGTGCCCCAGAGCGGCAAGTTCAAAGTGGCGGCTCAATACAACACTGTTAGCAAGGACGACTCCGGCACGTTTGTGATCGAGGCGGCCCAGCAACAGCTGGCCGGCAAAGTCACACCGACCGAAACGCAGACGACGTTCCGCCTCGATCCGCTGGGCGAGCTTGCGCTTTCGGCGGGCGAACATACGATCGTCGTGCGGGCCAGGCAGATCAGCGGCACGAATCTCATGCGGCTGCGGCAGCTCGAATTGACGCCGATCGACTGACGGCGTGACGGACAAACTTGCAAAGGAAATGAAAAAACTTCCTTTCGCAGGTTACGGCGGCTGTTGAAAGGGGCCGGTTTGTGCCAGCGCGGGCGGTGCGCTCGCGTTGGCACAAAATCTGCCTTCTTCCGTGGTCAACGTGCAACAACTAAAGAGCGTTGACATGACGTTGCCGCGGGTCTGCATCGTCTCTGAAATATTTCATCCGGAAGATCAAGGCGGGCAGGGCCGGCAGGCCTTCGAGCTGGCGCGACACCTGATCCGTCAGGGCGTGGCCGTACGTGCAGTGACTCGTCGTAACTTTCACGGCTCGAATGCTCACGAAGTCATCGACGGAATCGATATCACCCGCCTGCCGCCGACCGGGCTGCTCAAGGGCCGCGGCTGGGCCGCAATTCCGCGCACGCTGTATTTCCTGACCGGATTGTTCTGGCACCTGGTGCGACACCGCGGTGCCTACGACGTGTTGTTTGTTCAGGGCGTGAAGGGTGTATTGATTCCAACCTTCGTTGCCACCGCAGTCTGCCGCAAGCGCTATGTCATCAAGATCGATGCCCTGGCGGAGTTGCAACACGCGCTGACGCCCGAAAGCCTGGAGCGCATGGGTTTGAAAGGAACGTCGCTGCTGACCCGACTCTGGGCTCGCGCACGTGACATGCTGTTGGGACGTGCCGCTGCCGTCGTCGCCATCTCATCAGAAATCGAAGCCGAGCTGCGACGACGATTCGGGACGGCGCTCACGATTGCTCGGGTGCCGAATGGCGTCGCTTTGAATACGACGGCATTGACCAGAAACAAAGCCGAGCTGCGTCGTGAGCTCGCGCTGCCCGACGGCGACATCGTCGTCTACACAGGCCGGTTGTCACGGGCCAAAGGATTGATGACATTGATCGAGGCGTGGGCGCAGCTCGCTGCGCGCAATCGTCGGGCGCATCTGGTGCTGGTCGGCGGCGGCGATCGATCTTTCGACAATTGCGAAGCGCAGCTGCGGAGCCGCGTGGCCGCAGCAGGATTGGAACATCGAGTCACATTCGTGGGCCACGTTGCCGATGTGACACCGTACCTGGCAGCCAGCGACCTGTTCGTCCAGTGCAGCGAGAGCGAAGGGTTTGGCGTATCGCTCATCGAAGCGATGGCCGCGGGCCTGCCCAGCATCTCGACGCCGGTCGGCGTCGCGCCCGAAGTCATCGTGAACGATCGCAATGGCTGGTCGATTCCCATCGGCAATGTGCCGGCGGTGGCTGCAACGATCGAACAGGCACTTGCCGCCCGCGAGCGATGGAGCGAGCTCAGCACCCAAGCACGTGCGGCCGTGCAGTCGAAGTTTGAATTCGAAACCGTCGCCGTACGATACCTGGAGCTGTTCAAACAACTCCTCACCGAGCGAAGCGTGGAGCCCGATGTGCCGCTCACCTATGCGAACACTCGCAACGGCGATGTGCGGCGCTGGGACACCGAGCTGCTCGAATACACCCACGATGCGATCATCATCTGGGAGATGGAAGGCGGCGGCATCATGTACTGGAACCGTGCGGCCGAGCAGCTGTACGGCTTTAGCCGCACCGAAGCGCAGGGTCGAGTCACGCACGAGCTGCTGCGGACCCAGCTCACTGGCGGCGTAAATCACCTGGAACGCACGCTGGCGCGATTCGGTGTCTGGGTGGGCGAGCTGCGACATCGAAATCGCGACGGGCGCGAGGTGGTCGTCGATGCACGCCTGGCAGTACTGGCACAGCACAGCGGCCGCTGGCTGGTGCTCGAAGTGAACCGCGATCTCACCGATGCCAAGCGCGCCGAGTCGGAACGCGCCGCTGCCGAACGACAGCTGGTCGAATGGCACGGTTATCACGTCCCGGCCGAACCACCTAAGTAGCCAGCAGAATCGGCTTGTTCTCTTCGATCGTCTTCTCGATGATGGCCGCGCCATGCTCCAGCAGGAAGCTGCGAAACGCAGCAGCGATCGGCGACAGCCGCTTGTCTTTCAGGTGAATCACGAACCAGTCGCGAATCAGCGGCAGGCCAGTCACATTCAAGGTCACCAGCTTGCCGACCGCGAGCTCCAGGGCGACGGTGTGAATGGAAATAAAGCTGATGCCCATGCCGGCCATCACCGCCTGCTTGATGGTCTCGTTGCTGCTGACTTCCATGGACGCGTGAATCGGCACGCCATGTTTGCCGAACACGTGCTCCATCGCGGCGCGCGTTCCGGAGCCTTCCTCGCGAATGATGAAATTCTCGCTGCCGAGCCGCTGTAACGGGATGCGGCGCTTGCCGGCAAGCGGGTGATTCGGCGAGGCGATGATGACCAATGGATGTTTCGCGAACGGCTCCGCCACGGTGACCAGTTCGCGCGGCGGTCGGCCCATGATCACCAGGTCAGTCTCGTTCGATGCCAGCTGTTTGATGATTTCTTCGCGATTGCCGACGGTGAAGCGGATGGTGACTTCCGGATACGCCGGCGCAAATGCCGACAGCAGCGACGGCGCGAAATACTTTGCTGTGCTCACTGTGCCGAGCTTCAGCACGCCACGCTTGAGGCCGCGCATCGCTGCCAGCGACTCGCCAGCTTCACGCAGCAGCTCCGTTATCTCAGACGCATAACGTAACAACTCATCGCCGGCGGCGGTGAGATGAATCTGCCGGCCGACGTGTTCGAGCAACGGCAGGCCGATCTCCGTCTCCAGCAGCTTGATCTGCTGAGAGATCGCCGGCTGCGTCAGATGCAGCTCGCGAGCGGCGCGAGTGAATGATCGTGTGCGCGCGACGGCTGCAAAAACACGCATCTGCCGCAAAGTGATGTTGCGCATGGCACGCGTCGATGGCGAACCTTCGGTTCGACATACATAAGGAAAATTAATGCTGGGGTCAACTATTTCGAATTGGACCTAATAGTCAGCCCCGGGCCACTCTGTGCCCCACAGTTCACGGCACGGCTCAGAGGCGACGATGACTACCAAGAGACTCGGTGATCGAATTGCATCGGATCCAGTCGCGCAGCGCTATCGCGCCGGCGTGCTGAAGTACGCACAGATGGGCTATTGGGACAGCGGTTACAAGCCGAAGGAAACCGATGTGCTGGCAATGTTTCGGATCACGCCTCAGGAAGGCGTCGATCCAAACGAAGCCGCTGCGGCGGTCGCCGGCGAATCTTCGACTGCAACGTGGACCGTCGTGTGGACCGACCGGCTCACCGCCTGTGATCGTTATCGCGCCAAGGCGTACAAGGTCGAGCCGGTGCCCGGTTCGCCCGGGCAATATTTCGCATACATCGCCTACGACCTGGATCTGTTCGAGCCCGGCTCAGTGGCCAATCTCACCGCCTCGGTGATCGGCAACGTGTTCGGCTTCAAGCCGCTCAAGGCGCTGCGGCTCGAAGACATGCGCTTTCCCGTCGCCTACGTGAAAACGTTTGCCGGCCCCCCGACCGGCATCGTGGTCGAGCGCGAGCGGCTCGATAAATTCGGCCGCCCGCTGCTCGGCGCCACCGTCAAGCCCAAGCTCGGCCTGTCCGGCAAGAACTATGGCCGCGTCGTCTACGAGGCGCTGCAGGGCGGGCTGGATTTCACCAAGGACGACGAGAACATCAATTCGCAGCCGTTCATGCACTGGCGCGATCGGTTCTTGAACTGCATGGAAGCAGTGAGCCGTGCCGAAGCCGCGACCGGCGAGATCAAAGGTCACTATCTCAACGTCACCGCGGCGACCATGGAAGATATGTACGAGCGCGCCGAGTTCGCGAAGGAGCTCGGCTCGGTGATCGTGATGATCGACCTGGTGATCGGCTACACCGCGATCCAGTCGATGTCACGTTGGGCGCGGAAGAACGACATGATCCTGCACTTGCATCGCGCCGGCCACAGCACTTACACGCGCCAGAAGAATCACGGCGTTTCGTTCCGTGTGATCTCGAAGTGGATGCGACTCGCGGGCGTCGATCATCTGCATGCGGGCACCATCGTCGGCAAGCTCGAAGGCGATCCGAATTCCGTGCAGGGTTTTTATAACGTGCTGCGCGAGACGCGCAATCCCGTGGATCTACAGCGCGGCATCTTCTTCGAGCAGGACTGGGCCGGACTGGGCGGTGTGCTGCCGGTCGCTTCCGGCGGCATTCATGCCGGACAGATGCATCAGCTGCTGACGTACTTGGGCGACGACACAGTCCTGCAGTTCGGCGGCGGCACGATCGGACATCCGCAGGGCATCGCCGCCGGTGCGACAGCGAATCGAGTGGCACTCGAAGCGATGGTGTTGGCTCGCAACGAAGGCCGCGACATCTGGCACGAAGGTCCGAACATTCTCGCCAATGCTGCCAAACATTGCGCGCCGCTGCGGGCAGCGCTCGATGTCTGGGGCGAAGTCACATTCGACTACGCGAGCACCGACACGCCGGACTTCGTTCCGACTCCGACCGCGGCCGCCTGATCCGGAGAGCAACATGCGACTCACCCAAGGTACGTTTTCGTTTCTTCCCGATCTCACCGACGCGCAGATCAGCTCGCAGATCGAGTACTGCCTGGAGCGCGGCTGGGCCGTGTCAGTGGAGCACACCGACGATCCGCATCCGCGCAACACCTATTGGGAAATGTTTGGGATTCCGATGTTCGACCTGAAGGACGCCGCGGGAATCATGCGAGAGGTCGACGCCTGCCGGAAAACGTTTCCCAACCGCTACGTCAAGTTGAATGCGTTCGACTCCACGCGCGGCATCGAGTCGCTGCGCCTGTCGTTCATCGTGGCGCGGCCGGCGGAAGAACCGGGATTCGAGCTGCAGCGGCAGGAAGGACCGGGGCGGCAAGTTCGATATTCGTTGCGTTCGTATGCGACGCAAAGGCCACAGGGGCAGCGGTATTAGGGGAGACGCTGGATGAACTCGGTGCTGAAAACTGCTGACGACCGTTTCGATCTCGGCGCTGCGTTCCGGGACTCGCACGTTGCCGATGTGCTCGATCAGCTCGATGCCGAGCTGGTCGGCCTGGCGCCGGTCAAGAGCCGCATTCGTGACATCTGTGCGCTGCTGTTGGTCGACGCTCTACGCCGGCAGGGCGGGTTGAGCACCGAAGCGTTGTCTCTGCACATGAGCTTCACCGGCAATCCGGGCACCGGCAAGACGACCGTCGCCCTGCGCATGGCGGAGATCCTGCATCGCCTCGGCTATGTGCGCAAAGGTCACATGGTGGCGGTGACGCGCGACGACCTGGTCGGCCAGTTCATCGGCCACACCGCACCGAAAACCCGTGAAGTGCTCAAGCGCGCCATGGGCGGCGTGCTGTTCATCGACGAAGCGTATTACTTGTATCGACCGGAGAACGAGCGGGACTACGGCCAGGAAGCCATCGAGATCCTGTTGCAGGAGATGGAGAACCATCGGGACGACCTGGTGGTGATCCTGGCCGGCTACGAAGACCGCATGGATCGTTTCTTCCGCAGCAATCCTGGCCTGTCTTCACGCATCGCGCATCACATTGCGTTTCCGGACTACACGCCCGCGGAGCTGCTGGCCATCGCGGACCTGATGCTCGAACAAATGCAATACACGCTGAGCGGCGATGCGAAGGTGGCGCTGGAAGAATACATCGAGCGACGGCAGCAGCAGCCGCACTTCGCCAATGCCCGATCGATTCGCAACGCGCTCGATCGCGCCCGCCTGCGCCAGGCGAGCCGTTTGTTTGCAAAGCTCGACAGCCCGATCGCCCGGGAAGAGCTCATGACCATCGAGGCGACCGACATTCGTGCCAGCCGCGTGTTCGCAGATGGGGAGTTGCACACATGACCTTCGCGCCCAGAACGTTGACGCGCTTCCTGATCGAGGAGCAGCGCCGCCACCAGCATGCGACCGGAAACTTCACCGCGCTGGTGAACGACATCCGCCTCGCATGCAAGCGCATCGCGACGCTGATCGGCAAGGGTGCGCTGTCGGGTGCGCTCGGCGACGTGGATACGATCAACGTGCAAGGCGAGACCCAAAAGCGCCTCGACGTGCTCACCAACGACATCTTCATTCGCACCAACGAATGGGGCGGCCAGCTCGCGGGCATGGTGTCGGAGGAAATGGCCGCGCCGTATGCGATTCCGGTCGAGTATCCGCGGGGCAAATATTTGTTGCTGTTCGACCCACTGGATGGCTCCTCGAACGTGGACGTGAACATGGCCGTCGGCAGCATCTTCTCGGTGCTGCGGTGCCCGGACGGCGTCACGGAACCGTCCGAGGAGCATTTTTTGCAGCCGGGGACCGAACAAGTGTGCGCGGGCTACGCGATCTATGGGCCATCCACGATGCTGGTGCTGAGCATGGGGCGCGGCGTGCATGGCTTTACGCTGGATCGTGAGATCGGCGAATTCATGCTGACGCATCCGGATCTGCGCATTCCGGAGAGCACATCGGAGTTTGCAATCAACGCATCGAACTCGCGCCATTGGGAAACGCCGATCAAACGTTACGTGCGCGAGTGCCAGGACGGAGCGAACGGTCCGCGCGGCAAGGACTTCAACATGCGGTGGGTCGCTGCACTGGTTGCCGAGGCGCATCGCATTCTCATGCGTGGCGGCGTTTATATGTATCCGCGCGACCGCAAGGATCTGGCGAAGGCGGGGCGTCTGCGCCTGTTGTACGAAGCGAATCCCATCGGTTTTCTGATCGAGCAGGCGGGCGGACGCGCCAGCACGGGTCGCGAGTCAGTGCTCGACATCAAACCGGAGGCTCTGCATCAACGCATCGGCTTTGTATTCGGCGCACGCGCGGAGGTCGAGCGCATCGAGCGCTATCACCGCGAGTACAACGATTTCGAGTTCAAGGCGCCGTTGTTCGGCACCCGCACCATCTTCAGAAGTCCCGCATAGGAACCGCCATGTCAGCCACTCATCCGATCATTGCGGTCACGGGCTCTTCCGGGGCCGGCACGACCACGGTCATGCGAACGTTCGAACAGATCTTTCGGCGCGAATCGATCACCGCTGCATTCGTGGAAGGCGACAGCTTCCATCGCTACGACCGCGTCGGCATGAAGCAGAAAATGGCCGAGGCGGTGGAACGCGGCGATCACGAGTTCAGTCACTTTGGACCGGATGCGAATTTGTTTCCCGAGCTGGACGGCTTGTTCCGGACCTATGGTGAAAGCGGCCGCGGCCGTCGGCGCAGATATTTGCACGACGAGCACGAGGCGGCGCCGTTCGCGCAGAAGCCCGGCACGTTCACCGAATGGGAAGATCTGCCGGACCCGACCGACGTGTTGTTCTATGAAGGACTGCATGGCGCGGCGGCTCACGAAGAGATTCAGATCTGGAAGCACGTGGATCTGCTGATCGGCGTCGTGCCCATCATCAATCTCGAATGGATCCAGAAGTTGCATCGAGATCGCGCGACGCGCGGTTATTCCACCGAGGCGGTCGCCGACACCATCCTGCGGCGGATGCATGACTATGTTCATTACATCTGCCCGCAGTTCTCACGCACGCACATCAACTTCCAGCGCGTGCCGGTGGTCGATACGTCGGATCCGTTCATTGCGCGCTTCATCCCGACGCCGGAAGAGTCGCTGCTGGTGATCCGGTTCGCGAATCCTCAGGGCATCGACTTTCCATATTTGTTATCGATGTTGCACGGCTCGTTCATGTCGCGCGCGAACACCATCGTGTGCCCCGGCGGCAAGATGGACCTGGCGATGCAGCTGATATTCACGCCAATGATCCTGCGGCTGATCGAGCGTCGCAAAGAGTCGCTGGCGCGACGGACGCAGCGTACCAGCAGCCACGCGTTGTTCGAGCCGGCTGTGTAGTCCCATGAAGACCAGGCTTGCCGAGGTGCTCCATGCCGAAACTCATCGATTGCATCGAAGCGGTCGCGTTCGATCTGGATGGCACGCTCATCGACACGGCGCCGGATTTGGGCTCGGCCGCCAACATGATGCTGGTCATGCTTGGCGGTCGGCCGCTGCCCGAGCAGCAGGTGCCGAAGCTGATTGGCGCCGGTATCGATGAGCTGGTGAAACGGGTGCTGGCGCTGAGCGGAGTGGCATCCGACCGCGCGCTGGAGTCGACCGCCGCGATGTTGTTTCGAAACTTGTACGGTCAACGCCTGTTCGAACGCAGCCGTATTTATCCTGGCGTCGTGAATACGCTGCGGACCCTCCGAACAGGCGGCCGTACGCTGTGCTGTGTGACCAACAAGGAGAGCCGGTTTGCGCTTGCGCTGCTGGAGTTCGCCGGCCTCAAAGATTTCTTTTCGGCGGTGCTGTGTGCCGATCGACCGGAAGATCGCAAGCCCAGCCCCAATCTGCTGCGTGCAGCCTGTGCTCACGCTGCCGTCGAGCCGGCGAGGATGTTATGCGTGGGCGATTCACGTGCCGACATCGGCGCCGCGCACGCTGCCGGTTGTCGTGTGGTGGCGGTCGATTATGGATATCACCGCGATTTGCCGCTGGCGGACCTGGACCCCGACGCGGTCGTCAGCAACATCGAGCACATCTTGGAGCTCAGCACCCGTTCCTGCGACGACACTTTGAGGGCAATAGCATGAGTGCAGAACTCAACCGGTCGCAAGTCTATCGATCGCATCGAGATGCCATCAATGTGCTGCGCGCTCTCGCGATGGACGCGGTTCAGAAGGCGAACTCCGGCCATCCCGGCATGCCGATGGGCATGGCGGAGATTGCGGAAGTTTTGTGGCAGCGTCACCTGCGTCACAACCCGGCGAATCCGCAGTGGTTCAATCGCGATCGCTTCGTGCTCTCGAACGGTCACGGATCGATGCTGCTGTATGCGCTGCTGCATCTCACCGGCTATGACTTGCCGCTGCAGCAGCTACAACGGTTTCGTCAGCTGCATTCCAAGACGCCGGGCCATCCCGAGTATGGCGTGACGCCCGGCGTGGAAACGACCACTGGTCCGCTCGGCCAGGGCATCGCCAATGCTGTCGGCATGGCCATCGCCGAGAAGTTGCTCGCGGCGCAGTTCAATCGTCCCGGTCACGAGATCGTCGATCATCACACCTATGTGTTTCTCGGCGACGGCTGCTTGATGGAAGGCATCTCGCATGAAGCCTGTTCACTGGCCGGCACCTTGGGCCTGGGCAAGCTGATCGCGTTCTATGACGACAACGGCATTTCCATCGACGGCCACGTGTCGGGCTGGTTCACCGACGACACACCGCGACGTTTCGCGAGCTACGGCTGGCACGTGGTGCCGCACGTCGATGGGCACGACAGCGAAGCGATCGACAACGCCATCCGCGCCGCCAGGTCGATGGCCGACAAGCCGACGCTGATCTGTTGCAAGACCGTCATCGGCCACGGCTCACCGAATAAAGCCGGCAGCCACGATACGCACGGTGCGCCGCTAGGAGAGAAGGAAGTCGCAGCCACGCGAGCAACCATCGGCTGGAACTATCCGCCGTTTGAGATCCCCTCTCATATTTATGAATTGTGGGATGCCCGCGGCGTCGGTGCCGATATCGAAGAGGCCTGGCGACGTCGGCTGGCGAGTTACGCATCGGCTCATCCGGAGTTGAGTCGCGAGTTCGATCGCCGCATGCGAGGCGAATTGCCGAACGGCTTTGGTGAAGTCGTCCGCCGGCTGATCACGCGCACGCATGCGAAGGCGGCAACGATTGCGACACGCAAGGCGTCGCAGGAAGCGATCGAAGGCATTGCTCCCACGCTGCCGGAGCTGATCGGAGGTTCGGCCGATCTCGCCAGCTCGAATCTGACGATGTGGTCGGGCTCGCACCCGCTCACGAGCGGCAGCGGAGGGAACTATCTCTATTACGGCGTGCGCGAGTTCGGCATGGCCGCGGTCATGAACGGGCTGGCGCTGCACGGCGGATTCATTCCCTACGGCGGCACGTTTCTAACGTTCTCCGATTACGCACGCAACGCGCTGCGCATGGCGGCCTTGATGCACATCCGCTCGATCTTCGTGTTCACCCACGATTCGATCGGGCTCGGCGAGGACGGGCCGACGCATCAGCCGATCGAACATCTCGCGTGCCTGCGGCTGATTCCAAACATGGATGTCTGGCGACCGTGCGACACCGTGGAAACCGCGGTTGCATGGGCGGCCGCCATCGAGCGCACCAGCGGCCCGACCAGTCTGGTGTTCAGCCGACAGAACCTGCCGTTTCAAAGTCGAGGTGCGGCCGAAATAGAAAACATCCGGCGCGGCGGCTACGTGCTGGTCGAGCCGGAGAGCGAGCCGCGTGCCGTCATCATCGCGACCGGATCGGAAGTTGCGCTCGCCGTCGACGCGCAGAAGGCGTTGGCCCGGGTGGGCATTCCTGTTCGCGTCGTGTCGATGCCGTCGACCACCGTGTTCGATCGTCAGGAGGCAGAGTATCGCGAACGAGTGCTGCCTTCGCAGCTGCCGGCTGTCGCCGTCGAAGCCGGTGTTCCGGATCTGTGGCGCAAGTACGTGGGCCGCTCCGGCGCTGTCATCGGCATCGATCATTTCGGTGAATCGGCGCCGGCGGCGGACCTGATGCGCTACTTCGAATTCGTGCCGGAGCGAGTCGTCGAGGCTGTGCGCTCTGTGCTCGGCCGCGCCGGTGTGATTTAACAATCGGGAGGGATCATGAGCCTGGTGTCATTGCGACAGTTACTCGATCACGCCGCCGAGCATGGCTACGGCATGCCGGCGTTCAATGTCAACAACATGGAGCAAGTGCAGGCCATCATGCAGGCTGCGGACGAGACAGACAGTCCCGCGATCCTGCAAGTTTCCGCTGGAGCTCGAAAGTACGCGGGCGAACCATTTCTGAGACACATCGTTCTCGCGGCAGCCGAGAGCTGGCCGCACATTCCCATCGTCTTACATCAGGATCACGGCGCCAGTCCCGCGGTCTGCCAGGCGTCGATTCGCTCCGGCTTCACCAGCGTGATGATGGATGGCTCGCTGCGCGAGGACATGAAAACGCCGGCAACGTATGAGTACAACACTCGCGTCACTGCGAAGGTGGTGGAGATGGCGCACGCGGTCGGCGTGTCCGTCGAAGGTGAGCTGGGCTGCCTGGGTTCGCTCGAATCGGGCCTCGCGGGCGAGGAGGACGGCGTTGGAGCGGAAGGCAAGCTGTCGCACGATCAGCTGCTCACCGATCCGGATCAATGTGCCGACTTCGTTGCGCAAACCGGCGTCGATGCGCTCGCCATCGCCATCGGGACGTCACATGGCGCGTACAAATTCTCACGTCGCCCGACCGGCGACATCCTCGCCATTGATCGCATTCGTGAGATTCACCAGCGCATCCCGAACACTCACCTGGTGATGCACGGTTCGTCCTCGGTGCCGCAGGAGTGGCTGGCGATCATTCGCGAGCACGGCGGTGAGTTCAAAGAGACATATGGCGTGCCGGTCGAGCAAATCCAGCAGGGAATTCGCAACGGCGTGCGCAAGGTCAACATCGACACCGACATCCGGATTGCGATGACCGGCGCCATGCGCCGCTTGATGGATACCGACCGCAGCGAGTTCGATCCTCGAAAATTTCTAATCCAGGCGACCGCCGCCGCGCGTGACATCTGCCGGGCGCGCTTCGAGGCGTTCGGCTCGGCGGGGCAGGCCGGCAGGATTAAACCGCTGTCACTTGACAGGATGGCCGACGCATACCGCAAGATGCAGCCGACCAGCCGGAAGATCGCGTGAGCCGATGACTACGCAACGCTAGCGGCGAGCTCACTCATGCGATCACCGCTGTAAATACAGTCCATTCTCAGGGGGACGCATGAATAGAAAGGTCTTGAGCTCATGTCTCATGGCAGCTGCCGGCTTGCTGACGTCGAGTCAGCTGCCCGCCGGTGAGAGTGCTCCGTATCAAGTCGTCGATGGTCAGAAGGTCGACGCAACCACTTTGAATGGCTGGCGCACGTGGCGGGCGCTGGCTTGTGAACGCTGCCACGGCGCGCAACAGGAAGGGCTGGTCGGGCCGTCGCTGGTCGAAAGCCTGAAGAAATTGTCCAAGGCAGATTTCGAGCACACGGTGTTGAACGGCCGCGTCGAGAAGGGCATGCCCAACTTCGGCGGCAGCAAAATGGTCAACGATAATATCGAAGGTCTGTACGCCTATCTCAAAGGCCGCTCCGACGGCGCAATCCAGCCCGGCCATCTGCAGCCGCTGGAAGGAACGTCGCAAGCCGGTAAGTGATTCGTCGGCGAGGGCCTCCACGGCGGATGGCCACCATCCGCCGTTTGCCGTCGTCCCGTGCTCGCTCGCTCAGCGCTTCTCCATCAGCCGAGCGCGGAGCGGGTCTTCGCCAGGTGCAGCGCTGTGAGTGTGGGTCGATTGATTTGTCTCACAGCGTCGTCTACCGCCGTCTTATAACAAGTCTTCGCCAGGCGGGCTCGCGCCAGCTGCGCCGAGTACTCCATACCGCAGACCGCCTTCGCCGCATGCTCGATGCGGCTATAAAGCACCTCGAGGCCGCGCGGTTTGGAGATGTCCAACTCGGCGAAGCTGACGGTGATCGTCGGCGCGCTGGTGACGGTGACTTCGCCATTGATGCGATCGGCACGAGCCGGAGCGGCCGCGCAAGCGATTGCGGCAGTCAGTGCGAGGGCGAGGGTGGATTTGATAACGACGGCATTCATTTGTTTTCTCCCAGGTGGAGGAGGAGGACGGCGCACTGTGCTCGCTCAGCGCGTGAACGAGCTTTGTAAACGCTCTGATGGTTTATGATTTCTCGTATGGCTGGACCGTGTGGCGCAGGAGCTTGAGCCCGCGGAGGTTCACGAGATGTTGAATCGCTGAAGCGTCGAGTTAGAATGCCGCGCGGTACGGACGCCAGGCTTGGCAAAAGATTCTGAAATCTTCTGACGTGGTTGAGTCATGGCGGCCGGCCGGTGCACCTACGAATTTGGAGACTTTCGTCTCGACGCGGCGCAGCGGGTGCTGCTGCTCAAGAGCGGCGCGCGTGCATTGCCATTGACCTCGCGAGCGTTCGATACGCTGTTATATCTGGTCGAACATCCCGGCCAGCTGCTGAGCAAGGCCACGCTGATGCAGGCGGTGTGGTCGGATGTAGTCGTCGAAGAAAACAGTCTCAACCAAAACATCTCATTATTGAGACGAGTGCTCGGCGAGTCGCCGGGCGAATATCGCTTCATCGTCACGGTGCCGGGGCGGGGCTATCGTTTCGTCGCAGAAGTGCGGACGATCAACGAGTCTCCGGAAGAAGCGCCGCGCAACGGTCGGGTTGTGAGCACCAGCGAGATGGTGCGGCCCAAGCCGGGTGCGCATGCACGCACGCCGATTGCGATCCTGCCGTTCGCCAATCTCACCGGCGATTCCGCCACCGACTATTTCGGCGAAGCGATGGCGGAGGAGCTGATCAACACCTTCTCGCGCGTGCAGTGGTTCGAAGTCGTGGCGCGCACGTCGGCGTTTGCGTTCAAAGATAAAAACCTCGATGTGCGTAAGATCGCACGCGACCTGGACGTGGACGCGGTGCTCGAAGGCAGTATCCGACGCGTCGGTGAGCGCATTCGGGTCGCGGCCCAGCTGGTCGACGGCCGCACCGGTCATCATTTGTGGTCGGAGAGCTATGAGCGCAGCTGCGAAGAGCTGTCGAAGGTGCAGGACGAGCTCACGATCGCAATCGTCGATGCGGCCACCAGTCATTTCGTGCGCAAGGCACGGCGGCGCACGCCGACGCGAGACCTCGAGGCCTATCACTTGTATCTCGAAGCCGTCGCGCTGCGGTCGCAGCCCACCGAAGACAATCTCGAAACGGCGATCCAGATTCTCGACCGGGCGCTGGTGCGTGATCCGGACTTCGCGCGCGCATGGTACGCAATCGCGGAGACGCGGGCGCATCGAGCGGCCAACGGCAATTGCGCGCTGAATCTGTTCAGCGATGCGGAGCGCGATGCGCGTCATGCACTCGAACTCGATTCGTCGATCTCGCGGGCTCATGGCGTGCTTGGAATGATCAACGCTTGTTGCGGTCGGTGGATCGAAGCTGAGACCGAGCTGCGTCGGGCATTGTCTCTGGTCGCACGCAACCCTGAAGCCCTGGTGTTGCATGCCGTGTATGTCGCCCGGCAGGCTGGCCACCAGCGCAAGGCGTTGGCTGAGATTCAGCTTGCGTACGAGCTCGCGCCGTCGTCGCCGGCACCGGCGCTTCATCTGGCCACACAGAAGTTGCTCGATGGTGAGACGGCGGAGGCGGGGCAATGGATCGATGTCGCCGTTGCGAATGGATATCCGAGAACGCTCTCCGTGGTATGCGAAGCGCGTGCGCAGATTGCCATGCGTGAGGGGCGCTTCGATGAGGCTGCTCAAGTGCTCGCCGAGACGCTCAGCTGTGCTGCTCGCGAGACCGGAGGGTTCGAAGCCATCCAATCGTTCTTTCAATCGCAGTCGAGCCCCTCGCATCGTGAGCGGGCGATCGCAGCGCTGCGCTCGTGGGACGAGAAACTGCAATCACAGGAGCTGGACCTGTGCACGGCCCAGCGCCTGATCGTTTGGTTTACTGCGCTGGCCGAAATCGAGACTGCACACGACGTCGCACAGCGCACGGTCGAGCGACTCGCTGCCTGCGGCACGATCGGCAGCGGCTGGGGCATGCTGTGGACCCGGGAAATGCAAACATTCCGCGACGCCCCGCGTTTTCAACAACTCATCTCACATCTGAGATTGACCGGCTACTGGCGCCAGTACGGGCCGCCCGACAATTACGCGCTGCGCGGCGAGCTATTGATTTGTTGCCTGGCGGGTTAAACTTGCTCGACAACAACGAGGACCGACAGGTCACAGGAAGACATGCCATGAAAAAGAGCTTGCTGGCAATGATTTTGACGATGCTCTCCGCGCCGGTTCTGGCGGCCGGCTGGGGCACACCGGTGCAGATCGAAGGCTATTACATTTGGGATGCCGGCGTCGCTTACATCAAGACCAGCACCCATCTGAATCCGGAATCCTGCCAGAGCTCGCAGTACCTTTCGATCGACTCGGCCAGCCCGAACTTTAAATATATCTGGTCGCAGGTCGTCGCCGCGCAAGCGTCCGGCCAGACTGTGTCGCTGTTCTACGATGGCTGCCTGGGCCCGTATCCGAAGATCCGCGCCATCGCGATTCCCAACGTCTGGTAGCGTCAAGCCCGCGACAGGCGATCCAGGAGCGACGTGAGCGTGTTGCGCGTCGCCTTCTGGAGCGCGGGCTCGGGCGTGACTGAGACCCACCAGCTCAACGCCATGATAGAGACGATGGTGAGCAGCAGCGCCTGGGTGCCGGCCAGGCCGGAGCCGAGCAGGGCGCCAAGCACGGCTCCGCCGGTCACGTTATGAAGCAGATACAACGGATATGTCACGAGTCCGAGCCGCCGGAGCGTGCGCAGCGCGGCTTCGGGTAACGCATGGATGCGATCGTTGATCTGCACCATCCAGAAGAGCAGCAGCAGCGCACCGAGCCAGATGGCGCAGGCGAGCAGCGGTGACATCACGAAGCCGGTCTTCTCCAGCTTCAGGTGCGTGTCCGCCGCGATCTGCATGCAGCCGCCGGCAATGAACAGCAGCAGCCACAGGGTTTGATCGAGCGTGCTCTTGCGCGTCAACTGCATCCACAGCAGCACGCCGATCGCGAAGAACACCCCATGATGCAGCAAGGTGAGCTGCGCGAGGCGTGACCACTGCACCTGGCTGAACCATTCGAACAGGGCGCTCTCACGATCCATCGCGGCATAGCCGTAACCGAACCAGAACAGCGTGCTCACCAGCCCAAGCGCGCACATCACCGGCTTCAACCATTGAAAACGGTTGTATGCGACCAGCACAAACACCAGCGCGTAAAAAGCGATCTCGACGCCGAGCGTCCAGTACACGCTGTCGATCCATGCCGGATAGGGAACGAACGCAATGCTCTTTATATAGGCACGCAGATGCGAGGAGGGCGTGCCCACATCGACCAGCAGCCACGCAACCAGGGTGATGGTCGCGCACACCCAGGCCGCCGGCGCGAGGCGAGTAAACCGACTGATGAAAAACCGCGATGCGCTGGAGTTCGCCGCTGAGGTGGCGATCACGAATCCGGAAATGACAAAGAAGATCTGCACGCCGATCCAGCCGACCGCGGCGATCAGCGGCCAGTCGCGAAAATCTGCCAGGCCCTTGGAGGCGAGTGCGACCTGTCCCGCCGGAAACGCCCACGACCAGAATGCCAGGTGATACAGCATCACGGCGGATGCCGCCCCAAATCGCAGCAGATCCAGTCCCGGCACGTATTCTGGGTTGTTGACCTTCATCGCTCGAATTGCAAAGGGCGCGAGGATAATGAATGCGGCCGCCGATTGCGAGGCAATCGTGCGGCGCTGTCGCCGATCGAGAACAATCGAGCTCGCGCGGGCGGCGCGCCATGATCGTGCAATTCAGCCGCGGCACGACTTACTCCAGCGCGCATTTGGTTCGTCGCTCACCGTTGCCATGCCAATCGAGCGGCGCCGTTGCGTCGCATGCCGCCGATGTTTCCTGCGCCGTAAGTATATGAAACTCCGCCACATCGGAACGGAATGTTAGATATCGGCAGCGCGCGCAGCGGGCGTTCACGATCTCACCTCGCAACTCTGGCCGGGTTATTGCAATAGTTGCTGTGTGCCGTTGACGCTAACGCGAGCTACAACGGCAGCTCATTGAACCCCTGTTCGGAGGTCATGCCATGAACATGCATCACACGAAGGGGCGCAACGTCGCGCACCGCCGGCTCATCGCTTCCATTCTCCTGGCGACGATCGCCATCGCTCCGAGGCCGCACCGCTCTTAAGAGACGGCCGCAGGCCACCACCACAACTCGACTTGACTGCGGGCAACCGGAGCATCGCGCCTCCGGCAGGCTGGCACGCGCCCGCACTTCGACCATCAAACATCGTGGAGATCGCGAGGTACAACTATGCAAATCAATTCCAGAGCGGCACGTCCGGGTAGATCGGCGGCGGCTCTTGCGCGTCCATGCGCTTCGCCGCATTCGGGCTTCCTGCCCATCACACTTACTGGCACGATCCTGTCGCTCGCCGTGTCGCAAGTGCTTGCGGACGCGGCCGCGGACGACAAACACAGTCCAGTGGAAGAGATCGTCGTCACGGGCTCCCGCGTGTCCGGCTTGAAGGCCGACGAAAGCTCTTCGCCAATTCAGGTCCTGAACGGCGCGGAACTTACGTCCGCGGGTAAGCCGGACTTGATGAATGCACTCGCCAACACAGTGCCATCGTTCACCGCGCAGGCGTTCGGCGGCGACATGGCCAATCAAACGTTGCAAGCCAAGCTGCGCGGACTGAGCCCCAACCACGTGCTGGTGCTGGTCAACGGTAAGAGGCGACACACCACCGCGAGCCTCGCGGTCCTCGGTGGACCCTATCAAGGCGGCGCCGGTGTCGATCTGAACTTTATTCCGGTCGAGTCCATCGATCACGTCGAAGTGCTCACCGAAGGTGCAGCGGCACAGTACGGCACCGATGCGATCGCGGGCGTGATCAATATCATCTTGAAACAAGACGCCGCCGGCGGCGGACTCGGTTACACCCGAGGCGGTTTCTATGCCGGCGATGGCGACACCGACTCGGTCACCGGCAGCGTCGCCGTCGCGCCCTCGAGCGATTCATACCTCAACTTTGCCGGCGAGTACCGCGAGCATGAGCACACCAACCGTGGTGGTATCGACCCGCGCGTCGTGGATCCGACCCGACTCGCCACCGCTCCAAATTCCAATATGCCATCCGCCAAGGGCTATCCCTATTTGAACAAGATTTTCGGCGACGCCGAGTACGACATGAAGCTCGCCTCGTTCAATGGCGGGATCAAGTTGGGCGAGAGCGCGGAACTGTATTCGTTCGGGACCTGGGGCGAGAAAAACGCCGCCTCGTATGAAAACTACCGGCTGCCGAGCCGCGTTTCGTACCGCAACCCGACGACTGGCGCAGTCACATATCTGTATCCCTTGGGCTTCAATCCGACCGAGGAGACCGAGGAGACCGATTACCAGATGACGGCGGGCGTCAAAGGTGCTGTGGGCGATTGGGACTGGGATCTCGCGTCCACCTACGGCAAGGATCAAATCGACATGTTCACGCGCCACAGCGCCAATGCGTCGATGTTTGCCGCGACCGGCGCCACGCCGGTGAACTTTTACGACGGCACTTACGAGTCCACGCAATGGACCACCAGTCTCGATCTGATCCGGAAGATCGACGTCGGCATGGCCGGTCCGCTGAACCTGGCGTTCGGCGCCGAATATCGCAAGGAGACCTGGGAGGCGTCACCCGGCGACGCAGCGTCGCGCTATTTCGAAGGCGGCCAGTCTTTCCCGGGCATCAGCCTGTCCGATGCCGGCGATCACGACCGCGACAACATTGCTGCGTACGTGGATGTTTCCATGGAGCCCGTGGACGGTTTGCGAGTCGGGCTCGCGGGTCGTTACGAAGACTACAGCGACTTCGGCGATACGACCGTAGGTAAAGCGACAGCGCGTTATGACTTCAATCCTGCGTTCGCGCTGCGCGGTACTGTCAGCACCGGCTTTCGTGCACCGACGCTCGCGGAAGAATATTACTCCGCGACCAACGTCGGTCCGACGACGGCGTTCGTGCAGATGGCACCGAATGCGCCGGCCGCAGCGCTGCTCGGTCTTGGTGCGGGACTGCAACCGGAAAAGTCCACCAACTATTCCATCGGCATGGTGATGCGGCCGGCGGACAGCATGTCACTCTCGCTGGACGTGTACCAGGTGGAGGTGCGCAATCGAATTGCCGCGACCAGCACCTTCTACGGCACCATCGACGGCGTGTTGTTCTCGCAAGCAATCGTCGATGCCATCATTGCCAACGGCAACGTGCTCGACCCGGAGGTCACCGCGAGCGGCGATACGGGCATCAACCTGTTTACCAACGGTGTGACGACGCGGACCCGTGGTGCGGACCTGGTCTTCGACTATCGGACAGATTACGGGCCGGTGCGAGTCGACTGGAGCGCGAGCGCTACTTATAACAAGACCGATGTGACTTCGATTCGCGCCACGCCGGCGGCGTTGGGAACCACGCAGGCGCTGTTCGACAAGGTCGCGATCTCGGACCTGCAGGACACGTCCCCCGACTACGTCGTGAATCTGGGCGGCGCGTTCGCCTGGGATCGGCTCTCGGTGAGCGTGCACGAGCTGGTTTACGGCGAGTCGTCGGAATTCCAGAACGACAGCGGCGAGACCAACGGCAACATCATGTTCTACGAGTCGAAGATCGGAGTCACGCCGATCACGAATCTCGAAGTGTCGCTGGAGGCGATGGATGGCCTCACGCTGACGGTCGGCGCGGTCAATTTGTTCGACGAGATGCCGGACAAGCGTAACGATACATTCCGTAAGGTTCAGTTCGCCGCTGGCGACAACGGCGCGGTCCCGCAGTATCCGTCGTTCTCGCCGTTCGGCATCAACGGCGGTTATTACTACGGCAGGGTGGTTTACAAGTTCTGAGCGGGAGCGGGTGGGTGAGCCTGGTGCTCACCCACCACACAGGTTACTTCGCCAGTTGCACTTCGATCTCGACCAGCATGCCCGGCCCGACCAAGCCTGCGACTTGCACCGTCGAGCGCGCCGGCAGATTCGGCTGCTCGGGCGTGCCGAAGAATTGCGAATACGCGCTCATGAACCCCGGGAAGTCCATGCGTCCGCCCTTGGCAGGATCGCCGACCAGGTACACCGTCATCGCGACCACATCTTTGAAGCTCAGGCCGAGCGAATCCAAAGATTCTTTGATGCGTCCGAACGCGCTCAACGCTTGCGTGCGCGTGTCGCCCCAGTATTCCGGGGAGCCTTCGGCTGCCTTCGGATCGAGCGGTGCCGGCGTGATGCCGCTGTGGAAATAGATCGTCTTGCCCGCGGGCACTTCAACCGCGCGGGCAATTGGAAACTTCGAGCCGCCGGTGAGCGGATGGCGCACGATGTCAGCTGCGTCCGCACCGGAAACGAGCGCGAGCGCCACGGCAACCGCAGCGGCCAGGCGAGCGGGGGAGCGAATATCGGGCATTTCTAATTCCTTTGTCAGCGCAGGGTATTGATATAAGCAACGACATCGTCGATGGATTGCTGGTCGGGCAGCGTCGACGCGATGGCGCTCATCTGGGCGTTCTCTCGTACGCCCGCTTTGAAGTTTTGGAGTTGCGCGACCAGATACCAATCGGTGCGAGCCGCCAAAGCCGGCGCACCGAGGGTCTGGTTGCCTTCGCCCTTTGCGCCGTGGCACGACTCGCAAGTTGAATAGAGATCGCGGCCGCGAGTCGCATCGCCGGTGATTGTGACTGGCGGTGTCTTGGGTTCGAAGCTTGCGACATATTTGATCGCTTGTTGAATGCCCGCGTCGTCATGCAAGCGAACACCCACCGGCTGCATTTCATGTCCCGGCGCATCGTCCGGATGCACGCCACGCTGCCCATCCCGAAATGCTTCGAGCTGGCGACGAATGTACCAGGGCTCCATGCCGGCAATTTTCGGTGCGCGAATCGCCGGATTGCCGTTGCCATGAGCGCCGTGACACACCGTGCAGTAGGACAGATCAGATTGTTCGGCGGCACCGACATTTGTGACCAAGGCGGTCATCGCAAGGAGGAACAGTTGCTTGTTCATGACTGCACCACCTGCGCCGCTTGCCCGCGCACGCGTCGATCGATATCGGCAATGGCGTGATATGCCGAGTGAATGGCACCTTCCTGCCAGCCGGAGTGATAACTGAGCTGGTCGCCGATCAAATAGTGGCCGCCGACCGGCGCTTGCAAGCGGCTGAACCATTGCTCGCGCACCGAAGGCTCCCAGCGGGCGGAGCAGCCGAGCATGTGATTCATGCGATGCCAGGGAATGGTCACGGCGCTTTCAACGTAGCTGCCATAACCCGGGTGAAGTTTTTCACCTTGTTGGATCGCGGCTGCGATGCGCTGTGCCGGTGTCATGCGAGAGAATCGTTCGCCGATGTCGTCGGTGAACGTATATGCGCCGAGCACCACGCCTTTGTCACGATGGATGCCGTGCGCCGGATACCACAGCTGCGTGATGTCCTGCATGGTCCAGGAGATGCCGCCGTAAATGCCCTCGCGTTCCCAGAAACGCTCCTTCATTTGCAGGCCGATCTTGAACAGCTTGCCGCGCTTGACCGCGGTGAAGCCGTCGGAATATTCGGAAGGGAAGTTGTGATCGATGCCGGCCAGCAGCTGCATCGGAATGCAGTTCAGGCAGTAGTCCGCCTGCACCCGCGTGCGTTTGCCTTTGTTGCGATAGACGACATCGACGCCGCGGTCGGCCAGGCGCACGGACTCGACTTGCGAATGCGTCCGGACGCAGTCGCCGACTTTCGACATGAAGCCGGCGACGACGCGGTCCATGCCGCCCACCGGCTCCATCATCATCGCGGACTGATCGTCCTGCTCGCCGAAGCTCATGACGTACATGAATTTCGAGCGCATCAGTTCGGTGACGGACAGCGGCTGCTTGAGCTCTTCGGGGCCGGTGTAGTCGTGCCTGGCGAAACCAGCGCGTCCCGAGCCGATATAAGTGAATCGTTGGTCGAGCTCGCCGAACTGTCGCACGTATTCCAGCAGCTGTTGATAGTCGGCGCGCGTAAATGGTGCGCTCAGTTGCTCCGGCCTCAGCGATTTCGCCAGCAGCTCGGCGATGAAGCCGCGCGTGTCGGTGATGTATTCGCGATTACGGATCGGCTTGCCGCCGAACATCGCGTCGTCCTGCACCAGGGCGTTGCGGTTGTCGTTGACGAACGGCGAGAGCTGCACGCCGAATTCTTTGCAGTAGCCGAGCAGGGCGGAGTGATGGCCCGGGATGCGGGCGGGACCGGCGTTGAAATAAAGATCGGGATCGCGATCGAAGCCGCACGTTTGCGGGTAGCCGCATTCATCCACCAGGTCGCCGCCGCGCAATGTGAGATTGCGTCCGCCGGCGCGGTGCGAAGCCTCCAATACTTGTACGTCATAGCCTTTGCGTCGCAGCTCATATGCTGCTGTGAGTCCGGAAATGCCAGCGCCGAGGATGACGACTTTGGTACGTCTGCCGCCTCCTAGTGGTGCGATATCTGGTCGATCCGCACGCGCGGCCGTTGGTAACAAACCTATGCCGAGCGCTGCCTGGTACACGGCCGCAGAGCCGCCGTAGGCACCGACCATTTGCAGAAAGCCCCGGCGTGAGAGAGCCTGGTTCATTGCTGTTGGCCACCGCTGTGAAGGAGGTTCGATTGTCGAACCATTCAAGGGATGTGCCAGCCGGCTTAAAGTCACAAAACCGCGGTAATCGCGCGATATTTCGCGCTGACGATTGCGCGGCATGCACTGCAAACGTTCGCAGCGTGCGCAGCTTTGCTTCAGTTGAATGCAGCGAGTTACGGAGCGCGTCGCGTCGGACGGACCAATGCTTCGAGTTTCTGATGTTGTTTGGTGTCGGAGTAGAAGCGCACCAGTCGTGTGCGTGCAGCCTCGCGCGTGTCGTGATCGACGCCGGACGCGGAAGCCAGAATCTGATAGCTCGCGACCAGTTCTTCTTCGGCTTCCGGGTTGCGTCCTTCCCGGTGCAGCACTTCGCCGAGCGCGCTCGCCGAACGAGCCGAGCGCCACGCTGGTGCGCCGGTACGTTTCCAGCGGTTCTTCGCGCCGGTCAGCCGGTCCTCGGCTTCGGCCAGTTTTCCTTCAGCCAACAGCGCTTCGCCCAGGTAATGTTCGGCGGATGCGACGTACTGATGATCGGCCGGGAGATTGGTGACGACCAGGTCGTAGGCGCGACGCAGTTGTTGTTCCGCTTCCGGCAGCCGGGACTCGGTGAGCAGCACCGTGCCCAACATCGTCTGCAGGAAGCCGATGCGGGTGTAGTCGGTGCTCTGCCATTGATAGTGAATATCGATGGCCTCGCGCACCAGCTTCTCCGCTTGCGCGGCATCTCCCTGGGCGATTCGCAGCTGAGCGAGCGACACCAGCGTATCGGTGATGCGCGGATTGGAATTGAAGATCTTGCGCTGGGCGGCGAGCGCGCTTTCATACAAAGTCGCGGCTTCGGCGAGCTGGCCTTTCAAAAACAAAATCTCGGCCAGGATGAAATCGGCCTTGACCCGATCGGGATGCAGCGGCGGCGCGATTCTAAATATCTGCACCGCCTCGCGAGCCGCGGATTCGGCCTGCGGGTATTCGTCCCGCCACGTATGAATATTGGCGACCTCGCTCAGGATGCTGCCGGTTTCCAGATCGAGCTCGACATCGTGCGGCCCTTGAATCGAACGAATCAGCTGCAGCGCCGACGTGAAAGAGGCGAGCGCCTGTTCAGGTTGGCTGCGAAGCGTATGCAGCTTGCCGAGCTCAGCGAGATATCGGGCGCGCGACCTCGCGTCGGTCGGGCCGAGCATGGACAGCATGTGCTGGCCTTGCTTGAGATGCTGCTCCGATTCGTCAGCCAGGCCTTTCTCGCGCTCTGCGACGGCGAGCTCGACCAGGATGGATGCTGTTTTCTGATTGCCGTTGGGATGCAGCCCCTGCGAAAGCTGGAGCGCATTGCTCAGTTGCGTTACGGCTGTTTGCGGCTCGCCGAGCCGGCGATAGGCAATGCCCATGGTTTCGTAAAGCTCCAGCTTCACGGCCGCGGGCGCATTCAATGTTTCGATCGTGCGGCTCGCTTCATCCAGCAGCTCGCGCGCGGTGGCCTGGTGGCCATCGTTGAGGAATGGATTGGCCGCCGCGAAGATGTCACGAATGTATCGTGAGACGGCTTCGGCGGTTTGTTTCTGTTCGGTCGCAAGCTCCAGCGCAGCCTGGGTTGCGGCGCGCTGGATCGACATGGTGATCATGCCGCCGACGATCAGCAGCGCGATGGTCGTGGAGGCGGCGACCGGCCAGCGGTTGCGCCGGATGAATCGAGAAGAATAGTAGAGCCAGTTGCCATGCCGGGCCTGCACCGGTTCGCTGACCAGCCAGCGTCGAATATCGGCCAGCAGCTGTTCGACGGAGTTATAACGATGCTGCGGCTCTTTGCGCATCGAGCGCATGACGATTGCATCGATATCGCCGGCGAGGCTGCGCTCCAGCCGTTGCGGAGTCGCGCTACGAGCAGCGGCAAGTGTTTCGATCGACGGTTGATCTTCCGTCGGCGGGGCAGAGCGAGCTTCTCGCACGGCGACGCTCGGTCGCATCGGATCCGTCACGCAGATGGCACGTTCGAGTTCCAGCTGGCTCGCCGAGGCCGACGACAATATATATGGGCGCAAGCCGGTGAGCAGTTGATACAACACGACACCGAGCGAATACACATCGCTCACCGTGGTGACGGAGCGGCCGAGGATCTGCTCGGGGCTCGCATACTCGGGCGTGAGAATGCGATCGTTCATGCGCGTGAGCTCGGACGCGCGGGTGATGTCGCTCGCATCCAGCAGCTTCGCAATGCCAAAGTCCAGCAGCTTGGGTGTGCCGTCGCCGGTGACCAGAATGTTGGCCGGCTTGAGATCGCGATGAACGATCAGGTTCTGGTGCGCATATTGAACGGCCGCGCACACCTGCATGAATAACTCCAACCGCGCGCGCACCGTGAGCTGATTGCGATCGCAGTAGCGCTCAAGCGTTTCGCCCTGCACGTACTCCATCACCAGGAACGGCTGATGGGTTTCGGTTTCGCCGGCGTCGAGCAGACGGGCGATGTTGGGATGATTCAGGCTGGCGAGGATCTGGCGTTCAGCCCGGAACCGCAGCCCGAACGCGGTCGGCGCGGTTTCGTCGATGACTTTGATGGCGACCTGCGCGGCGTATTGCTTGTCGGCGCGCTCGCCCAAATACACGGTTCCCGAGCCGCCGCTGCCGAGGATGGAAACGATTCGATATTGGCCGACGACCTTGCCCAGCAGGCCGCGCTGGCGGTCGAGCGCGGAGTGATCGGCGGCCCGGCCGATTGCCTGTGAGATGGGACAGGCATCGGCGTGATCCGCATCCGCCGCCAGCAGCTCCAGCAGCTCCTGCCGCTCATCGGCATCCGCCGCGTTCGCCTCGATGAACGATACGCGAGCGTCGGGCGGAAGCTCGATAGCTTGCCCGAACAAGTGCTCGGTACGCGCCCAGCGCTCGGTGGCGGATCGGACAGTGGTCATATCGTCTTCGGACTTCGCGGTCAGTCGACCATTTCACCTAAAACGCAGCGACTTAACGAGTTACGGCACCGCAGATTTGCAAGCTTGCCGCGCCGTGAGCATCCGCCCGTGCCCGAGCCGGCTTGAGAGATCCCCTGAATATGTCAGCTATCTTACATAAGTACCATCACGCCAGTGACGGACATCACAGGGCAGCGTCGCTTATGTCTTTGATCCAACCCATCGTCAGGGCTGGCCTGATCCGTTTTCAACCTGGGAGTGATGTTATGCGTATTCGTTCGATTCGTGCCTCGGTGCTTGCTGCGGTTGCTTTGTTGGCCAACGTCGCGATGGCCGACGACACCGCCGGCGGCAAGCGGCCCTTGCTGTTGGATGACACGGCCGGCGGCAAACGCCCTTTGCTGTTCGATGACACGGCCGGCGGCAAACGCCCTTTGCTGACCGATGACACTGCCGGCGGCAAACGCCCCTTGCTGTTGGATGACACCGCCGGCGGCAAGCGTCCCTTGTTGACCGATGACACAGCGGGCGGCAAGCGTCCCCTGATCGCGGTTCTCTAACAGACAAACACATCGGAGCCAAATCATGAAAGCTATCTGCATTCTCTCCGTGGCGGTCCTTGGACTCATGCCGACGATTATGGGCGCGGCGGCGATGGCGAAGGGAGCACCAGTTGCCAATCAGCCGGCGCATGTCGAGCTCGGCGCGATGGCGCAGCTGCAGGCCCAGGCGACGCCGGACACCACCTTGCTGCGTCCACTGTAAGTTTCGGGCCGAAGATTCGAGTTTCGCGCGGCGCGTGCATGGGGCGCGCCGCCCATCAATACAACGAAAAGAAACATGCGATGAGTGACGAATCCGTTCCATCGACACCGCGATCCTTCGACATCACCCGAACCGCCGAACGCAACCTGGTCCGGCGTGAAATCATCAAACTGTTTCGCACCACCGAGCTTGCGCCTCGGGACATTCTTCAGCGCCTGCTGGAGCATTTCTACGGCGCACCGGTGAGCGGGCAGGATCGCCTGACGTTCCTGCGACACGCCACCATCTGGGTGCGCGAGGAAGCATTGATCCGAGGCGCCGCGGCCGCGGCCAAGCCGAACACTTGTTCGGACCTGCTCAAGGCGTTTCATTATCTCGATCATTTCGATCCGAGCGCCGCTCGCATTCTCGATCTCGCTCACGTCGCGGAGCTCACATCGGCAGAGATCGCCGACGTGCTGGAGCTGGCGCCGGACGTGGTCGCGAGAAAACTGCAGCGACTGCAAACCTGGCTGCGGCGAGTGGCGGAAGGGGACCCGCACACGTCTTATGAAATGCTGCCCGAATGATCTGGCACAATCGATCTCATGACGATGTATCTCAAATGGATCCGCACGGCAGTTTTGCTCCTGGTGCTCTTAGAGATGGCTGGCTGTGCCGCGCCGGTCATCCATGAAGAGCAGGAGAAACAGGCGATTCTCGCCGTCATCACCCGCATGGAGCAGGCCTGGAATCGCGGCGACTTTCGCGGCTACATGGAAGGCTTTGCCAATCCGGATGTGATTTTCGTTTCACGCGGCGAATTTCAAAAGGATTGGCAGGGCACGCTCGATCATTACATTCGTGACTACGGCAGCTCGGCCGAGACGCGCGGCACGCTGCACTTCTTCGACACCAAGATCGAAATGCTGGCGCCGGATGCAGCTCAGCTCATCAGCCGTTACCGGCTGGATCGGCCGCAGAAGTCTCAGGACGGCATCAACACTCGACTGATGCGCAAACGCGCTGGCCGCTGGGTGATCGCGCTGAATCACGTGTCCTCGCGCGAGCTGCCGTGATTTAAAGTCGACGTTGACAGCGCGCATTCGATGTCGCTGAATGTGATCGCAGGCTCGAGCGGCGATGGCCCCGCTGAAAAGCGCCGGGAGCGGCTTTTCAGCAATAGACAATAGACCAGCGAGTCACGGTCGTGGCGAAGTCAGTCAGTTGTTTCCTCGCATTGTTGCTGATTGCAGGGCTGCAGGCTTGCGGCGGCGGCGGTTCCGGCGCGCCCGACGCGCCACAGCAGCAGGAGCCTCCGCCAACACCATCGCCGCCAACTCCACCTCCCACCACGCCGGACCCCGGGCTCGATGCGAGACCGGCGAATGCAACTTGCAAAGCTTGGCCGCGGCCCACGGCCAGTAGTGATATTTCTCTGAGTCGATTCACTTCGCTGTCGTTCACGCAGCCGGTCGCGATGTTGCAGGCACCGGGCAACAGCCGACGCTGGTTCGTGGTGGAGCAGGCCGGCATCGTCAAATGGTTCGACGCTGCCAGCCCCGGCACCGCTCGTACGCTCATCGATATCACCGATCGCGTGAACTTCGGCGGCGTCGGCGCCGAAAGCGGGCTGCTCGGCATGGCGTTTCATCCGAACTTTCCCGCCGACAATCGCGTGTTCCTGTCGTACACGTACTGGACCGAGGTGTGGGGCGTGCCGATGGTGTCGCGCATTTCTTCGTTCCGTAGCAATGACGGCGGCGCGACGCTCGACCCGGCGTCGGAAACTATTCTGCTGACGCTCGAACAGCCGCAGGACAATCACAACGGCGGCAACATCGCCTTCGGGCCCGACGGCTACTTATATATAGGCTTCGGCGACGGCGGGCCGGGCCAGGACCCCAATCACACCGGTCAACGCCTGACGACGATGCTCGGCAAGATGCTGCGCATCGATGTGAACGGCGCCGCTCCTTATGAGATTCCGCCATCGAATCCGTACGCCGGCAATGCGCTCTGTCCAACCACGCCACGGTCGAGCGGCGCCTGTCCGGAAATCTATGCATTGGGCTTCCGCAATCCCTGGCGCTGGAGTTTCGATCGCGAGACCGGCGATCTGTGGGTCGCCGATGTCGGCCAGGGCGAATTCGAAGAAGTGGACCAGGTCACTCGCGGCGGCAATTACGGCTGGAGTTGTCGCGAAGGCGCACATGACTTCAATCCCACCGGCCCGGGCTGCAGCGGTGCGGCGTTGATCGATCCGGTGGCGGAGTACGATCACAGCGTCGGCAACTCCATCACCGGCGGCTTTGTTTATCGCGGCCAGCAGAACAGCGCGCTGACGGGTCGTTTTCTATTCGCCGACTTCGTCACCGGCCGCGTCTGGGCCTGGCTGCCGGAGAGAGCGAGCCAGCCGCGCCGGCCAACGCAGCTGCTCGATACGGACCTGTCGATTTCTTCCTTTGGCCAGGGCAACGACGGCGAGCTCTACGTCATCGACTACAGCGGCCCGTTGTATCGAATCGTGTTCCAGTCGACGCAGGGTGCCGACACTGCGCCGTCGATGCTGACCGCGACAGGCTGCGTGAATCCCAGCAATGCAAGCCAGGCGGCAAGCGGTTTGATTCCTTATGCGATCAACGCGCCGTTCTGGTCCGACGGCGCCGAGAAGGAACGTTGGATGGCGCTGCCCGACGGCGAGAACATCACGGTGCAGGGCGACGGCGACTGGAGCTTCCCGAACGGCACGGTGTTGATGAAACATTTCCGCGTCGGCGGCCGGCTGGTCGAAACACGGTTGTTCATGCGTCATCCCGACGGTGTGTGGGGCGGGTTCAGCTATCAATGGAATGCGGCGCAGACCGACGCGGCTCTGGTGAGCGGCGGAGCGGTTCGTGACATCGGCGGCGGGCAGAACTGGATCTTCCCCAGCGAATCGGATTGTCTCGAATGTCACACCGGCGCTGCCGGTCGTGCGCTCGGATTGGAAACCGCGCAGCTCAACCGATCGTTTACATACACACAGACCAATCGCACCGCCAACGAGCTCACGACGCTAAACCACATCGGCGTGCTGACGCCGGCAATCGCCGATGCAGCGTCACAGCCCGCGCTGCCGGATCCGTCCGATACATCGGCGCCGCTCGCCAATCGCGCTCGCGCCTATCTCCATACCAATTGCTCGCAATGTCATCGGCCCGGCGGACCGACGCCGAGCACCATGGATCTTCGCTACTCCACTGCACTTGCGGCGACGCATGCCTGCAATGCTTTGCCGTATGCCGGCGGTGACCTGGGATTGGGCGCGAATGCCCGTTTGATCGCAGCGGGCAGTGCAGCCAACTCGCTAGTGCCGAATCGAATGAATCGCCGCGATTCATCTGCGATGCCGCCGCTGGCATCGAATGCGGTCGATGCTGCCGGCGTGGCGCTGGTCTCGCAATGGATCGACAGCCTGACGAGCTGCGACTGAGCAAACAAACAACCTCTATCACGCATTCGTGGTAACGCTAATAATCACGCTCTAGCGCACGTTTTTCAGTTGATGCGACGCGTTTTCGCTCCGGAACTGTCCCTGCCTCATTAAGCGCTGCCCATGAGAGACGATAGGATGCTGGCACTTCGAGCAGGGCCCGCTCTCATGTCATCGTCTTTTGTTACTTCCTGGTCGCGCAAACGGCTGACTGCTGTCACCGCAGCCGTTGCTGTGGCGCTTTGGAGTGCCGGGGTGGTCGCAGGCATGAAGCAGATCTGGTCGTACGAAAGCACACCGGGCGGACAGTGGACGGTGCCGGCCACCTGGCCCGATTCATCCCTCGTGAGCGCTGACGGCGAACGCGCGACGTTGGTGATGTTCGTGCATCCGCTGTGTGCGTGCACCCGAGCCAGCCTGATCGAACTGCGCGAAGCGCTCGACAAAGTCAGTCGCCCGCCTGCGGTTTGGATCGTGCTCTTGAGTCCGCGGGGCATCGTCAAAAACTGGAACGAACACGTCGGCGCCATCGCGGAGCGCGTTCCCGAAGCGGCGATCGTCACCGACATCGACGGCGCGACGGCTGCTCAGTTCGGTGCGGCGACGTCGGGCCACGTGGTGGTTTACGACCCCAAAGGCAAATTGTCCTTTTCCGGTGGAATCACCGGTGCACGCGGCCACATCGGAGATAACGACGGCCGGCGCGACCTGGTTGCAGCCCTGCGTGGCCGAGACGACCACGGTCGCGAACATCCGATTTTCGGCTGCGGCCTCGATGACCCGGAGCCTCGCCAGCAATGACCGATCATCGACCCTCGACTGACGCCAACGCCGCTGCGCAGATTCAACGGCGTGCGGATGAATTGCTGGCGCAAGGTCTGCACCAGGAGCGCAGCGCCACCGATCGCGTGTTCTTCTGGCTGCTGCTGGCGCAATGGGCGTTCGCGATCTTCCTCGCGATGCATTTTTCGCCGCGTGCCTGGGAGGGCAAAGTTTCGAGCGTGCACTTTCACGTGCACGTGGCGGTGATCTTCGGCGGCCTCATCAATGCGCTGCCGATTGCGTTGATCATCATGCGTCCGGGCTGGGCGGGTACGCGCTACGCCATCTCGGTGGTGCAGATGTTGTGGTCCGCACTGCTGATCCATTTGACCGGCGGTCGCATCGAAACTCACTTTCATGTGTTTGGATCGCTGGCGTTCCTCGCCGCGTACAAAGACTGGCGTGTGCTGATTCCAGCCACCGTGACCATCGCCGCCGATCACTTTCTGCGCGGCCTGTTCTGGCCCGTGTCCGTGTACGGCACGATGAGCCCCGAATGGTGGCGCTTTCTCGAACATGCGGGTTGGGTGCTGTTCGAGGACGCAGTGCTGTACGTCGCGTGTCGTCGCGGAGTTGCGGCGGAGCGCGTCGTTTCCGAACGCGAGGCGCGCCTCGAAGCTGAGATCGAACAGGGGCGCGTGCGCGAAGCGGAGCTTGCAGCCGCGCGCAGCACAGCCGAAGAGGCCAGTCGCGCCAAGAGCCGCTTCCTCGCCAATATGAGCCACGAAATTCGCACGCCGATGAATGGCGTGCTCGGCTTCACCGACTTGTTGTTCGATTCGCCGCTCACGACCGAGCAGCGTCATCACATCAAAACGATTCGCGACTCCGGCTCGGCGCTGCTGCAGATCATCAACGACATCCTGGATTTCTCCAAGATCGAATCAGGTCGCCTTTCGGTCGAATACATTCCGTTCGACATACGCGCGGCGGCCGAGGAGGTGGCGGACCTGCTGACGCCGAGCGCTCAGAGCAAAGGTCTCACACTGACTTGCAACATTGACAAGTCGCTGCCGCCGGCGGTGCTGGGCGATCTCGGACGCGTGCGACAGATTCTGCTCAACCTGGTTGGCAACGCCATCAAGTTCACGCCCCGAGGACACGTCAGCATCAATGTGACTTTGCGTGACAAGCACGACGGGCCGGGCGATGTGCACATCGCGGTGACGGACACGGGTGTCGGCATTCCTCCCGAAAAACAGTCGCTGTTGTTTCAAGAGTTCTCGCAAGGCGACGCTTCCACCACGCGCAAGTTCGGCGGCACCGGCCTCGGGCTTGCGATCAGCAAACGTCTGGTCGAGCTGATGGGTGGACGCATCGGCTGCACCAGCGATGTCGAGCATGGCTCGTGCTTCTGGTTCACCATTCCCGCGCGCTGCCCGGCGCCGAGCGCAGTCGTGCCGGTGCTCGACCAGGAACACATCGTGCACGCGGAGCCAACCAGATCGGCGCTGCGCATCCTGGTTGCCGAGGACAACGCCGTGAATCGCATGTTGGCGACCAAGCTGCTGGAGAAAATGGGTTGCGTGGTCGAGGTGGCATGCGACGGCGTCGAAGCGGTGCGGATGGCAACTCGCAGCCATTACGATCTCATCTTCATGGATTGTTTCATGCCCAACATGGATGGCTACGAAGCCACCGCCGAGTTGCGCCGCTGCCTGGCGAGCGAGCCGCATGTGCCGATCGTTGCGCTCACGGCCAGCGCAATGCTGGAAGATCGTGCCGTGTGCCTGGCTGCCGGCATGGATGATTTCCTGAGCAAGCCCATCGAGGTCGAAGCGCTGCGCGCGGTCGTGCGGCGTTGGACATTCGAGCGCGCCGCCGTTCGACCGGCGCCTGTATACGCATTGTCCGAAGAGTGAGCGGGAGTCACCACCGGTATTGTTGACTGAAGGCGCGTGTGCGCTTTTCCGTAGGTTGTCCTGTCCACAGCGCCAGCTCGATGAGTGCACATTTCCTGGACTCTCCATCGGCAAGTCTCGACGATACGGCGCGGCCTCGGTTTCACGCCTGGTTTATCCCCACTGCGGTGACGTGCGCGATCGTGGTGGTCGGCGTGGCGCTCACAGCGCTGCTCGCCAGGTGGGCGGAGCAGACAGCCGTCGATCTCACCGAACGCACACTCGAAGAACGTGCGCTGAGGGCTGAGCGCACGATTACGGCTCGCGTGCTGGCGTGCGAAGCGGTGTTGCATGCCGCAGCTGGATTCATCGACAACGCGTGGCCCATCACCAGCGAGCAGTGGCATCGGTTCGTGCATCCGTTGCAGCAGTCTTCGATTGCACCGGGAGTGCAGGGTTTCGGTTTCGCACCCGTGCGCGACGGGCTCGCGCCGGTGCTGTTGCTGGAGCCGCAGGACGAGCGTAACAAACGGGCGATGGGATTCGACATGGCGAGCGAGCCCGCGCGTCGTGCGGCAATGGAAGCTGCGCGTGATACAGGCACGGCGACGATGTCATCCAAGCTGGTCTTCATGCGGGAGATCGATGTGGCCCGACCGCAGCCGGGCTTCAATATGTATGTGCCCGTTTACAGCAAGGACATGGCGGCAGCGACGGTTGAAGAGCGCCGTCGCGCGCTGCTCGGTTTTGTTTACAGCACATTTCGCGCCGGAGATTTTCTCAGCAACGTATTCGAATACAGTCCCCAGGATGTTCGTCTCGACGTCTATGACGGCGCCCGTTCGACCTCGGCCGCGCGACTCTATACGAGAGGAACGACGCCCCCCGATCTGCGCCACCTGTCCTTCGCGCATCGTTTCCTCATCGCTGGACACGAGTGGACCGTGCAAGTCACCGCGACGCCGCTGCTGCTCGCCAAGAATCGCAAAGTGCCGGGCTGGATCATCTGGGTCGCCGGCATCGCGACCACGACGTTGCTGGGCAGCCTGGTGTTCGCAATGGCGCGCAGCCGCCAGGTTCTGCGTGAGCGCCTGAGCGCCGACGCGCGCCTGATCGAGCAACAGCGCGACGCCGCCACGATGCTGGAAAATTCCCTGGTCGCGTTCATTGCCATCGACCGGCACGACCGCATCCTGGAATGGAACCAGCGGGCGATGCACACCTTCGGCTGGGCCAAGCACGAGGTGCTCGGTCGCAAACTGGCCGAGCTCATCGTGCCCGAGTCGATGCGCGAAGCGCATCTGGATGCCATCAAGAACTTTCATTCCCGCCAGCACACGCTGCTGGGCCGACGGGTCGACGTGCCGGCCATCCGGCGCGATGGCAAGGAGCTCGTCGTCGCTCTTTCTGTAACCTCGGTGGAGCGGCGCGGTGAGACCGTGTTCTTCGCATCCGTTCGCGACATCACCGCACGACGTAAACAACAGGAACAGCTGCGCCAGCTCAACGCGACTCTCGAACAGCGCGTGAGCGAACGGACGCAAGAGCTGGAACAGGCGCACCGGCAGCTGCAAATTGCCTATCGCGATCTCGAAGCGTTTTCACGCAGCGTGTCGCACGACCTGCGCGCGCCGTTGCGAGCGATTCAAGGCTATGCCGGCTTCCTGGTGCAAGGTGTCGGATCGAATCTCGCTCCGGAGATCGCACGAGATATCGAGGCGATTGCGCGCACCGCTCGCCACATGAGCGTCATTCTGGACAATCTGCTCAAGCTCGCCTCGGTGAGCCAGAGCGAGCTGAAGGCACAGGAAATCTCGCTGGGCGAGCTGGTGCGGCAGGTGGTGGAGGAGATCGGCCTGCGTCCCGAGATTCAGCTGCGGATCGAGTACGAGCAGCTCGGCTGCGTGTGCGCCGATCCGGGCTTGCTGGCGCTGGCGCTGCGTAATCTGATCGGCAATGCGATGAAGTTCTCGGCCAAACATCCGCAGCCGCAGATTCACATCGGCGCGAGCCAGCTCCAAGGTGAACGCGCTTATTTTGTGAAGGACAATGGTGTCGGGTTCGATCCGAAGTATGCCGAGCGGCTGTTCGGCGCTTTTCAACGCCTGCATTCCGCCCGCGAGTTCGAAGGCACCGGCCTCGGGCTCACGATCGTGAAGTCGGTCATTGAAAAGAACCGCGGGCGCGTGTGGGCGGAGTCGACTCAGGGCGCCGGTGCTGTTTTCTATTTCACCTTGCCGGCCTGTCGGACGGCATAATAGCTGCGTCTGACGAACGGGGAGGTTG
>CAMLEO010000024.1 GCA_946478975.1 uncultured Steroidobacter sp. | reverse complement strand
GCGGCCGCCGCTGCTCCCCCGGCGCCGACCTGGCAGCTGAGCCCGCGCGGCCGCCGTCTGCAGGGCGCGTTGAACGACCTGAATCAGTACGGCGCCAGCTCGTACGGCCAGCTGAACGCGATGCTGAAGAAGCTGTCGGTGAAGGTTGAAGAGCACAGCCGCGCCGAAACCGGCACGCTCCGTGGCATCCAGGTCGGCGGCATGGTTGCCGCGCTGCTGCTCCTCGGCGCGATCTTCCTGTACTTCGCTCGTAACCTCCGCAAGGAAGAAGCCGTTGCGAACCGCGCGCGCAAAGAAACTCAAGACATTCTGCGCACGGTGAACGAAGGCCTGTTCCTGCTCGACAAAGATTTGAAGCTCGGCAGTGAGCGCTCCCTTGCGCTCAACAACATCTTCCGCCGCGAAGAGTTCACCGACCTCACGTTCGACAAGCTGCTCAAGGACATCGTCCCCGAGAAGACGCTGCGGACCGCGATGGACTACGTCGCGCTGCTGTGGGGCGAGCGAGTCAACGAGAAATTGGTCAAGACCATCAACCCGCTCAACGAAGTCGAAGTGCACTTCGACAATCCGGCCGGTGGTTTCGACACGCACTTCCTGGAATTCGACTTCAACCGCGTGAAATCCGAAGGCTCGCTGTCGCACCTGCTGGTGACGGTGAACGACGTGACCAAGCGCGTGATGCTGTCGCGCGAGCTGCAGGAGTCGCAGGAGAAGGCGCAGGCCCAGCTGGATCTGTTGTTGCGCATCCTGCACGTCGAGCCGGACAGCTTGACCAGCTTCCTCACCGACGCCGATGTGTCGTTGAAGATGGTGAACTCGATCCTCAAAGAGCCGGCGCGCGAAGAGTCGGCGTTCCGCGCCAAGATCGACGGCATCTACCGCCAGGTGCACGCGGTCAAGGGCGAAGCGGCAGCGCTGGGCTTGAAGACCGTGGAACAGCGCGCGCACGCGTTCGAAGAATCGCTCAACGACCTGAAGGGCCGTCAGTCGCTGTCGGGCAGCGACTTCCTGCCGCTGGTCGTGAAGCTCGACGATCTGTTCAACCACCTGGCACAGGTGCGCGAGATGTTGAGCCGGCTGGTCGATCTGCATCACGCGATCGCCACCCGTCGCACCAGCCTCGGCGGCGACACGCAGTCGTCGGAGAAGGTGGATCAGCTGCTGGGTGCCGGCGCGCCGGACCAGACGCAGGTCACCAAAGCGCTGCTCACGGCGCCGCTGGATGTGGAAGGCACGAGCTCGGTTGGTCTGGAACGCACGCTGGAAGATCTCGCCGCGCGCGTTGCCAGCAGCCAGTCCAAGCAGGTCAGCCTCCAGTGCAAAGGCCTGGACGCGGTGCCCGAGGCGTATCGCCGCGCCGTCAAGGACATCACCATTCAATTGGTTCGCAACGCCGTCGTGCACGGTATCGAAGAGCCGGGCGAGCGCACCAAGGCGAACAAGGCCGAGATCGGCGCGCTGGCTGTCGAATTTGCGCCGCGCGGCACTGATGGCTTCGAGCTCATCGTGCAGGATGACGGACGCGGCTTACAGCTGGACCGGATCAAAGAGGTTGCTGTGGAACGCGGACTGATCACTCCGGCGCAGGCCGCGCTGCTCGATCCGCGCCAGACCATGGCGCTGATCTTCCGGCCCGGCTTCTCAACCGCGGATCGCGTCACCACCGACGCGGGTCGCGGCGCAGGCATGGACCTGGTGCGCATCCTGGTCGCCGAGCTCGGCGGACGGGTGGGCCTGGCTTCGGCGGGTGGCAAGTTCTCCAAGTTCAAGATCTGGCTGCCCGCCACGCAACGCGCGGTGGCCGCTTAATTCTCCGGAATGCTCTGACTGGAAATAGTGAAGATTAAAGAGGGACAGTAATGTCGAGCGCACCCGCAAAGGCTGCACCGTTGACGAACGGTAAGCTCAAGCTCATGATTTGTGACGATTCAAATATCATTCGCCGCAAGATCGAGCGCGAATTGCAGATCGAACGGCTGCAGGTCATCGCCACCGCGGCGAATGGCAAGCAGGCGGTCGAAGCATTCCGCAAAGAACCGGCGGACGTGGTCACCATGGACATCACGATGCCGGAAATGGACGGCATCGAGTGCGTCGAGAACCTGGTGAAGATCAAACCAGACGTTCTCATCCTGGTGATTTCGGCGCTCTCCGACAAAGCCACCGCCATCGAAGCGTTGAAGAAGGGCGCCAATGGCTTTCTCTGTAAACCGTTCACAGATCGCCAGCTGACGGAAGCGCTGGAAGAGCTGTTGAGGGGCGCCGGCAATGATGACTAAAGTCGAATTGGAAACGTTCGTCGAAGGAACGACGCACTATTTCGCCACCGCGGCCAATCAGCCGGCTTCGGTGGGGTCCCCGTACATCGTCCAGGAAGGCAAGCCGACCATCCAGGAATTCACCGGGATGATCAGCATCGCCGGCAAGCGGCGCGGCATCGTGTACTTCACCGCCTCGCGCCCGATGCTCACTGTCATGCTGATGCGCATGGGTGAAACGGAACTGACCCAGGAGAATATGTGCGACCTGGTGGGCGAAGTCGCGAACACGATTTCGGGCAACGCGCGCCGTGACTTCGGTAAGGACTTCATGATTTCGGTGCCGACGGTGGTTGCCGGCGAGCCCGAGAAAATCGTCACTCCCGACAACATCCGCTCGTTCGTGATCCCGATCAACTGGCGCAGTCACTCGGCGCAGCTGGTTGTCTGCCTCGAGTAACAGTGATCTGAATGTCGTGGCCAGTACGCGGCCAGGAGATTTCCTGTCGACGGTGCGCACCACCGCGGCGCGCCCTGGGCAGGTTGTCGATGTCGTCGTACTGAGCTCCGATGCGGGCTTGCTCGAAGTACTGCGGGATGCCGCGGGCTCCGAGCACGCTCTCTGGGATGCACCCTCCGCAGATTCGGCCGTCGATCATCTGGTCGGCGGCCGTTGTGATGTTCTCATCGCCGATCTCGGCTCGCTCCGCGGCGATGTCGCCGGGCTGATCGTTCGTTTACAGGCGCAGTTTCCCGAGCTGATCGTAATGGCCACCGGCCGTCGCGAAGAAGAAGGCACGGTCGGCTCGCTGATCAGCAGCGGCAACATCTATCGTTTCCTGCACAAGCCGGTTTCCCCGCCACGCGCCGGGCAGTTCCTCAACGCAGCCACGCGTCGATACAACGAGCTGCGCGACGTGCAGCCGGCGGCTTTGCAAACGGTCCGCATGATGGCCCGCAAGCAGCCGGTGCTGAGCAAAGCACTGCTTGCAGCTACCGGCCTCGGCGTTCTGGCGACCGTGATTGCATTTGCCATCTGGTATTCGCGAGACACCAGCTTGCCGGCGACGATGCAGACCACGCACGTCGGCGAGGCCTCCGCGGAAGATGTGATCAAGACCAAGCTCGGCAGCGCGCAGATCGCCTATCTCAGCGGCCGACTGATCGATCCACGCGGCGACAACGCGCTCGAATATTACAAAGCGGTGCTGGCCCTGCAGCCGGACAACGCCGACGCCAAGACCGGCATGCAGAAAGTGATCGACACGTTGGAACAACGCGTCGTCAAAACACTGCAGGAACGAAACGCCGCACGAGCGGTGAAGGCATGGACAGCTCTGCAACGTGCGGCGCCGGATCATCCGCACCTGGAGGCGCTGCGTACGCAGTTGCTCGCGTTGTCTCGTGCGGCTCCAAAGCCTCAGGCACGGCCTGTGCTCTCCTCGCCTGTTGAGTCCGATCAAGCAGAGCGCGAGCTCGCTGAAGCGATTGCGCGTGAGCTGGCAGAACAGGAAGCGGCTGCCACTGCCGCTGTTGAGCCCGCACCGCCGCCGAAGCCCGAACCGGTTGCTCAGCCAGAGCCGAGCGTTGTCGAGACGGTGCAACCGGAAGTCACTCAGCAGGTGGTGCAAGCGGCCAAGCTGAAACGCGTCCGCGAAGTTCCTCCGGTCTATCCTCGTGACGCTGCGCGCGCCGGCACCGAAGGTTGGGTGAAAGTTGAATTCACAATCGCGCCGGATGGCACGACGCGGGATCTGGAAGTGCGCGACTCGGAGCCGAAGGTCGTCTTTGACCGAGCAGCGCTGGATTCGGTGAGCCAATGGGTGTTTGAGCCCATTCGCAACAACGGCGCGCCAGTCTCCCAGCGCGCCGTGCTGCAAGTTCGATTCGTGCTGGGCAACTAGGCCGCGCGAGCCTCTTCACGCTCGCCTTGTAACTTTTCGTTGTCCTCGAAGCGGCGGCCCAGCCACCAGCCGAGCACGCCCCACGCCGCGGCTACGCCGACGCCGAGCCATGCCACCACGCTGGCGCCAAAGCCTGCGCCCGCGATCCAGTTGTTTACTTGAGCTGACAAGGCGTCCATGCCGCGATACACCGGCACGTCGACGGTGTTCTTGGCTTTGTACTTTGTCTCTTTGTCGAGTGGGCTCCACAGCATCTCACGGCCCGGCCGCACGAACGCATACTCCATCGCACGGCGCAGGATGACGACCACCATCAACACCGTGAATGCGCCGGACACGGCCAGCGTGCCGAACGCAAAGATCATCACGACCGGCACGAAAGTGATCAGCGTCTTCACACCGAACCTGGCGGCGATGCGCCCGGTGAGGAAGATCTGCGAAATCACCGTCAGCGTCTGCACGATCCAATCGAAGCGCGCGAAGATGCGCGTGCGGTCGGCAAGCTCCGGAAATGTGATCTCGACCAGCCGCAGCTGCTCGAAATACAGCAGCGTGTTGACGACTGAAATAAACATCACGAACCCGGCGATGCCGAGCACATACGGCGATCGCAGGATCAACCACACGCCCGCGAATGGATTGCCGCCGAGCGGCCGATCTTCGCCTTTGTTGGTCGCATCGGTGCGGCTGGACCACAGGCCCAGCAAAATGCGTTGACAGAAAATCGCCGCGACAAACAACGCTGCACCGAAGAACAGCACGCCGCTGTTGCCGATGACACCGACCGCGAGATCGGACACCAGCGGCCCGCACAACGCGCCCGCACTGCCGCCGGCCGCGATCACGCCGAACAGGCGCTTGGTCTGCTGCCGGTCGAACAGCTCCAGCAGGAAACTCCAGAAGATCGACAACAGAAACAGATTGACGACGCTGATGAAGACGTAAAAGAACTTGCCGGCAGCCAGGTTGATCGCATCCCCGCGCAGCGACAGGCCGGTGATCATGAGCACGATCGCCACGATGCCATAGGCCCAGGGCAAAAACGTGCTGCGGCGGAAGCGTGCGACGATCGCGCCGTAGAGCGGGATCAGCAGCACCGATGCGATCGAGGTGATGATCCAGATGTCCGCTGTCTTGTCGCGGCCCATGATGGTGCCGATGGTCTCGCGCACCGGCCGCACGGCGAAATAGCCGCTCCACATGAAAAAGAACAAGAAGAACGCCGCGACCACCGCCGCCGTCTCCTCCGGCTTGATCGGCGCAAGCCGCGAGAGGAGACGACCGAACGAGCCGGGAGGATGCGGAACAGAACTGTTCACGGCTTAGATCTCGCTCGCCGGTTCCACGGTGCCGTACTTCGCCAGCACTTTGCTCAATTCCTTCGCGTCCCCGACGGCGACGATCTGCAACCGCCCGGCGTCGTAATATTTCTTCGCGACGCGCTGAATCTCGGCGGGTGTCACCGCTTCGACGTGCTGCGGATACGTGTCCCAATAATCCGCCGGGAGCCCGTAAATCTTCTGAGTCGCGAGATTGCTCATCAGCGCCGCCGGCGCATCCAGAGACAACGCGAAGCGCCCAACCAGCGCGCGGCGAGCGTTCGTGAGTTCCTGCTCCGACACCGGCTCATTCGCAATGCGCTGCAATTCCATCGTCAGCTCATGCATCGCCCCTTCCGTCACAGCCGTGCGCACATCCGTGCTTGCAACGACAACTCCAGGGAAGGTCGTGCCGGTGAAGGAACTGTAAACGCCGTACGTGTAGCCTTTGTCCTCGCGCAGGTTCATGAACAGTCGCGATGCGGGGCCGCCGCCCAGGATGTGATTCATCACCAGCACCGGGAAGTAATCCGGATCGGTGCGATCGATGCCGAGCGCGCCCATCCACAGCGATGTCTGCACCGAGCCCGGACGATCGACCAGCAGCACGCGTGGTTTCTCCGGTGCCTTGAGCGGCGGCAGCGCCACTCGATTCACCTCGCTCTTTTGCCAATCACCGAAGCTGCGCTCCAGCTTGGCCGTCAGATCTTTCAACGTGATGTCGCCGTACGCGATCAGAAACGCATTGTTGGGCCGATAACGCGCCGCGTGGAACGCAGCCAGATCCTCGCTGGTCAACGATTTGATCACCGCTTCGGTCGGCACGATCAGTCCGCCCGGATGCTCGCCATAAATCGCGCGCATGAACTGTTCCTGAGCCTGGAAGCCAGGATTTGCCCGCTGGATCTTCATTTGCGACAGGAACCGCGCGCGGTACTTGTCCAACTCGGTGCTCGGGAAGGAAGGATTGCGGATCACATCGGCCGCCAGATCGAGTGTCTGATCGACGTAGTCGCTCAACCCAGTAACCGACACGCTGCTCTCGCCGGTCGACGGGCCCGCGCTTGCAAACAAGCTCGCGCCGAGTGTCGCCAGCTGTTCGGCGATCTCACGACTGGTGCGTTTCTTGGTGCCTTCACGCATCAGGCTCGATGTCACCATCGCCAGGCCGCGCTTGTCCGCCGGATCGGCGAGACCGCCGCCGTTGAACCACATCTGCATCGAGAACGTCGGCAGTTTGTGATCTTCCAGCAGCGACACGCGCAAGCCATTCGACAGCACAGCCTCTTGCGGCTTCGGCAATTGCACGCGCAAGGTTTGCGGATTCACCGGCGCCTTGCCTTTCAATTGCACGCCCTTGGTGGAGGCACCACTGAGCGGCGACGGCGTAGGTGATCCGCCCGGGGATTGCGCCAGCGCGTGCGTCATCAAACCCGTGAGCAACAGCGCGAGCACTGATTTAGTTACAGCTGACTTTTTCATGGCGTGCTCGCTCAAGGACCCGGTGCGGGCGGTGCCGCGGGCGCAGGTAATGTCGTCAGGACGGTGCGGCCGGTGGGCACCAGATATTTCTTTGCGACTCGCTGCACGTCCTCGCGCGTCACGGCGTTGATCTTGTCCAGCTGCGTGTTGATCAACGCGGGATCGCGAAACATGATCGTGTATGTGCCGAGGATGGTGGCACGCGACTGCGCGCCTCGAATGCTTTGCAGGAAGCCCAAGCGCGTCGCGTTGCGCGCCTTCTGCAGCTCCCAGTCGGCGATGGGCTGCTCGCTGATCTTCTTGATCTCTTCGTAAATCGCCGCCTCCACCGCCTCGGGCTGGCGATCCGGACGCACCATGGCGGTGATCTGGAACTGGCCGGTGCCGATGCGCTCTTCGTTGCCGCCGCCGACGCCGGTCACCAGTTCCTTTTCTTTGTTCAGGACTTGGTAGAAACGCGAGCTGTCGCCGCCTTGAAGCACCGAGGACAACACGTCCAGCGCGGCCTGGTCCGGTGTGTTGCCAACGTCTGTTTTATAAGCAATCAGGATCTGCGCAGCGCGAGCGAGCGGATCCGTCATGGTCTCGCGGCGCTCAGCGGTTTGCGGAGGATCTTTCAAATTCACGCCGGGCGGTGCCGGCTGGCGCGGGATGCTTTCGAAATATTTGCGGATCATCTTGAGCGCATCGTCGCGTTTGAAATCGCCAACCACGGTGAGCACGGCGTTGTTTGGCGCGTAGTAGACGCGGAAGAATTCGGCGACGTCCTTGACGCTCGCGGCGTTCAGGTCATCCATCGAGCCGATGGTGGAGTGTTTGTAACCGAAGTTGTCGTAGAACAATTCATCGAAGCGTTCGTACGATTGGCCGTAAGGTTGATTGTCCACGCGCAGCCGACGCTCTTCCTGCACCGCCTGGCGCTGATTGTCGAGCTTGGCCTGCGTGATCTCCAGCGAGCGCATGCGGTCCGCTTCCAGGAACAACGCGAGCTCGAGCTGATTGGCCGGCAGGCTCTCGTAGTACCAGGTGAGATCGCTGCTGGTGCTGCCGTTCATCGAGCCGCCGTTGGTGAACACCTGATAGAAGTGCTCGCCGTCGCCGACGTTCTGCGAGCCCTTGAACATCATGTGCTCGAACAGATGCGCGAAACCGGTGAGGCCCGGGCGCTCGTTGCGAGAGCCCACGTCATACGCGACGTTGACGGCGATCACGGGCGCGGTGTGATCTTCGACCAGCTGCACGCGCAGGCCGTTCTTGAGGTTCACTTCCGAAAAATCTACACGAACCTGCGCCGGCGGCGCCGCACTTATTGCGACAGCCGGCAACACGGCGAATGCAAGACTCAGGCAGACGCCGAACGGGCGATGCATGGTTGGGTCACTCCGTGGGTGGAGACGCCCGAGAATACACGGAAAAGCAAAGGCCCGCCGAAGCGGGCCTTGGGGTGGGTGCGAACAGGTCCAGAGGTTACGGAATCGATTTCGACCCGACGTTGGACACGTTGCTTTCGGCGCCCGTGGAGGTGTACGCCTTGACCGCGAAATACCAGGTTCCGGAGCTCAGGCCGGTGATCGTGTATGCCGACGCGCCGGCGTTGGCGATTTGCACGATCTGATCCAGGCTGGTGCTGGAGCGGCCGTACACGACCCGGTAGCCGGTCAGGTTGGTGAGCGAGGAGCCATCGGTGTTTTGCGTCGGCGGCGTCCACGCCAGCGTCGCGCTGCCGTTTGCAGGCTGCACCACCGTGATCGCAAACGCGGGCAGCGACGTACGGTTGGTGCCGTCGCTCACCGAGATGATGATGTTCGAGAACGTGCCGGCATTCGTGGCTGCAGGCGTGCCGGAGAGTCGGCCCGTGGACGTGCTGAACGTGGCCCACGACGGCGCGTTTTGAATGCTGAAGGTCAGCGTGTCGCCGTTGGGATCGGACGCCGTCGGCTGGAAGTTATATGCAGCGCCTGCGCTCGCACTCGTCGACGGCGAGCCGCTGATCGTCGGCGCGCTGTTGCTCGGCTGATTGACGGCGATCGCAAACGCCGGCAGCGAAGCTGTGAGACGCCCATCGCTCACAGTGATGACGATGTTCGAGAACGTGCCCGTCGCGGTCGGCGTGCCGCTCAAACGACCCGTCGCAGTATCGAACGAGGCCCAGCTCGGGCGGTTCTGGATCGTGTAGCCGAGCGTGCCGCCATCGGGATCCGTCGCGCTCGGCGTGAAGGAATATGCGTTGCCGACAGTTGCAGTCGTCGACGGCGAGCCGCTGATCGTCGGAGCACGATTCGTCGCCGCGGTGACGGCGATCGTGAACGCGGGCAGCGCCGTCTGCACACGACCGTCGCTCACGCGAATCGTCACATTCGAATACGTGCCGACGTCGGTGCTCGACGGCGTGCCGCTCAAACGCCCGCTCGCAGTGCTGAAGTTCGCCCAGCGCGGCTGATTGAGAATGGAATAAACGAGCGTGTCGCCGTCCGGATCGCTGGCCGAGGGCACGAATGTATAGGTCTGCCCTGCCTGCACTGACGTCGACGGCGTACCGCTGATGGTCGGCGCGTTGTTGTTCGGGCCCTGCACTTGAATCGCGAACGACGGCAGCAGCGTGGTGGTCGTGCCGTCGTTGACGCTGATGACGATGTTCGAATACGTCCCGACGTTGCCGGTGGTCGGCGTGCCTCTCAGCAGCCCCGTGGTGGAGCTGAAGGTCGCCCACGACGGCCGATTGGAAATCGAGAAGCGCAGCGTGTCGCCGTCGGCGTCGAGCGCCTGCGGCTGGAATTGATACAAGTTGCTGACCACGACCGAGGTCTGCGGCGTTCCGGAAATCGTCGGCGCCTGGTTGGTGACCGGCGCAGGCGCGGGTCGATTGACGCGAATCTTGAACGGCCCGATCGAGCGCGTGTCCTTGCCGTCGGTAACCGTGATCGTGATGTCGTCGCTCTCGCCGACGTTGGCATCCGTCGGCACGCCGGTGAGCAGCCCGCTCTCATCGTCGAACGTCGCCCAGGCCGGTTTGTTGGTGATCGTGTATTCGAGGAAATCGTTGTCGGCGTCGGTGGCGACGGGTTTGAACGAATAGGCCTGGCCGGTCGTCGCGGTCGCGGCGGGCGTGCCGCTGACTTCGGGAGCCTGATTACCGGCGGGCGGTGTGGGCGTCGGCGCGGGCGGGGGCTGATCCGCAACCGGGCCGGTCATGCCATCGCCATTGTCGCTACCGGAGCCATCGAAGCAGCCGCTCAACGAAGCGGCGATCGCCGCCAGCAGGATTCTTTGCAGCCATGTTTTTGCAAACACGGCGCTCCCGGAAATGTTTGAGCTCATCGCGCACCTTGGCTTGGCGCGCACCACGATCCGGGGGCTGACCGGCATTGATGCGCGCTGCTGCGTTTCGTTCGACGTTACGAACCAGGGCAGGCCACGATCGGGCGACAGCAATGCGAAGGAGAGATTAAGGATGACGGCTCGCTCGCTGAGCGTTTGCCGGCAACCCCGCTATCCCGCGCCGTGCGCCTTAGGACCGGAGGCTTTGCGTCGCCGTCTTTCGACGGTTATGCCCTTAGCCGAAGCTCCCGCGAGGGAGACTTCTTAAGTAACGTGGGCGAGTTAAACCCACTGATTATGTTTTTGCAATTGTCGTTGTCGGCCGACATCACAACGGAAAATTCGGCAGCTGCGTGCCCCGCGCAATTCACATAACTACGCCAGAATTGCCACCAAAACACGCCGACCCTCACGATTGAGTCACAGAAATAAAAAGGGCGATCGGAAGATCCGATCGCCCTTGTTTGCCAGCCCCGCGGAGCTTGCGCAAGCAAGCTCCCGTTATGTCACTTTTGTTACTGGACCGTCTTGGTCTGCACGTTCGAGTTGTTGCTCTCGGTGCCCGAGCTGCTGTAAGCGCGGACCGCGAAGTAGTAGGTGCCCGGCGCGAGGTTGGTAACCGTGTAGCTGCTCAGGCCCGGGTTCGCGACCTGGATCGTCGAGGTCAGCGCCGTCGAAGTCGTGCCGTAGGCGATGCGGTAACCGGCGAGATTGGTCAACGAGGTGCCGTCGGTGTTCTGGGTCGGCGGCGTCCAGGTCAGCGTCGCGCCGCCGCTGGAAACATCCACCACGCTGATCGAGAACGCGGCCAGCGAAGAGGACACTTTGCCGTCGCTCACGCTGATCACGATGTTGCTGTAGGTGCCGACATACGAAGCGCTCGGCGTGCCGGACAGCTGGCCAGTGCTGGTGCTGAAGGTCGCCCAGCTCGGCTTGTTCGCGATCGAGTACGTCAGCGTGTTGCCATCGGCATCGCTCGCGGTCGGACGGAAGCTGTAGGCGCTGCCCACGTTCACGCTCTTGGCCGGCGTACCGCTGATCGTCGGCGCGTGGTTGGTCGAGGCGCCCACAGTGATGCCGAATGCCGGCAGCGAACGCGTGACCTTGCCGTCGCTCACGCTGATGACGATGTTGCTGTAGGTGCCGGTCGTCGACGGCGTGCCGCTCAAGCGGCCGGTCACCGTGCTGAAGCTCGCCCAGCTCGGCTTGTTCGCAATCGTGAAGGCCAGCGTGTCGCCGTTCGCGTCGGAAGCGGAAGGCTGGAAGGAATAAGCAGTGCCGACCGTCGCAGTCGTCGACGGCGTGCCGGAGATCGTCGGCGCCGTGTTGGTGTTGCTCGTGCCCGAAGAAACAACAGTGATCGTGAAGGCCGGCAGCGACACCGTGTTCACGCCATCGCTCACGCGGATGACGATGTTGCTGTAGGTGGCCGGAGACTGCGGATAACCCATCAGCGCGCCGCTGTTGGTGCTGAAGGCGGCCCACGACGGCTTGTTGACGATCGAGAACGTCAGCGCATGGCCTTCCGGATCGCTCGCGGTCGGGCGGAAGTTATAAGTCGTCTTGGCGGTGATGCGAGTGGTCGGGGTGCCGCTGATCGAGGGCGGCTGATTGACCGTTTGAGCCTGCGCGGCGGCGCCGGCGAAAGAAGCGAAGGCCGCGACAGCAACGAGAGAAGACGTAAAGCGCATGTGTACTCCAGCAAGCACAGTTGTTCCGATGCCGGCCCGCACACGTGCGGACCACGTATGTCTGGCAAGGGAAGCTGGCGTTGCGGAGCCGGCGCTTTAAGCGCGGGTCGCAAACCGATCTCTTCACGGGCAATCTGACCAACCAGGTTGCTCGGTAACCCCGCTATCCGTGATGCGGCTGCTGGAACAGCGGCATCCGAGGACCGGAGGCTTTGCGTCGCCGTCTTTCAACGGCTTTGCCCTTGACGACGGGGCGCATTCTGAACAGGTCGCGCGATGTGACATATCGGACGACCCCCCATCGATTCGCAGCAAATGCTGGCGAAAAAGCTAAGGTAAATCCGGCAGGTGTCAGACGGTAATTTGCGGCGGCGCAGAACAGCGACGCCGCGCGAGGCTGCGACCCAGGATTGCCACGAGCCGCGCGGCAGCTCGCGAAACCCTATAAATTCCGAGGTTTTTTCTTATTCGGGCAGCATGAAGCCGCGCTCGCGGATCAGGCGAGTGCAGGCTGCCACCAGGTGCTGATCGTAGAGTTTCCCTGAGCCGCGGTTGATCTCTTCCATGGCCGCATCCATGCCGGCCGCATGTCGATACGGCCGGGGCGAGCACATCGCTTCGACGGTATCGGCGATCGCGAGGATGCGCGCCTCGATCATGATCTCGTCGCCCTTCAGGCCACGCGGATAACCGCTGCCGTTGTAGCGCTCGTGAGATTGATAAACGATGTCCGCCACCGGCGCGCCGAAATCGATCTCGGCCAGCAGCTGGCAACCTTCTTCGACGTGAGTGCGCATCAGCGCCTGTTCCGTTTCGGTCAGCGGCGCGGGCTTGCTGAGAATGGTCGGCGGCACGGCGATGTTGCCGATGTCATGTAACAACGCAGCCACCCGCAATCCATGTTGACGCTGCCCGTCGAGTCCGGCTTCGCGACCGATCGCAACGGCCAGCGCCGCGAGACGACGCGCCGAACCGGCGGTGAACGGATCGTGACGTTCGGACATGCGCACGAACGAATCGATCATGCCTTGCAGAGCCACGTCGGTGCGCTGGAGCGCGCTCATCGTCACTGCATGCGAACGTTTCCAATGCAGCACGCGACCGATGCCATCGCCGAGCATCGACAACAAACGCTGATCCTCTGCGCCGTAACTGCTCTCGCGATTGCCCACGCCCAGCACCGCGAACACGCTGTCGCCGAACAGGATCGGCACGGCGACGTAGCGCATCAGGTCCGGCAGACCGTCGATCTGCGGTTTACGCGAGACGTCGTTGTTTGCGGTGATGTGCTTGTTTCGTACGCAATCGGTGAACAACACGCCGCGGCCGAGCTGTTGCGGCTCGGAGTCCGCCATCACCACTTGCGGCTTGGTTTGATCGCGCCAGGCCGCGAGGGTGATCATCTTCTGCGCCGGATCGACCAGATACAAACAAGCGAGCGGGCTGTGCGTGACTTCGATCGCCTGGTCGATCACCCGGCGCACCATCGTCGATTCATCCGACGCGTCGGCCTGCTTGAAGAGATCGACCAGGAATTCCGACTGCCGCTGCGAGATGCGCTGTGCGATCAGGTCGCGACGACGCTGAGAGACATCGCGAATCAAGACAATGCTGTCGCCCGCTCTGGAATTTTCCGGGGCGTTCTCCAGCAGGCCGACGCTGACTTCGACGTCGAACAGCACGCCGTCTTTGCGACGATGTTTGGTTTCGTAACGTCCGCCGCCGCGCACGCGGCCCAGTTGCAGGCGCATGGTGGTTTCGCCCGACGTCAGGTCCTCGATGTCCGCGGCATTCATGGCCAACAGCTCTTCTTTGCTGTAGCCGGACATGCGGCAGTAGGTCGCGTTCACATCCAGGATCTGCCCGTCCGCGGCGAGCAGCCAGGAGCCGTCGGCTGCGGAATCGAGCAGTGCGCGTCCGCTCTGCGCCTGCTCTTGTTTCAGCTGACGTTCGACTTCCAGGCGCGGCGTGAGATCGTAGGCGCACACCAGGTCGGCGCTGCGGCCGTCGAATTCGATGCGCTGAGTGGCGATCGACAGGCTGATGCCGCCGCCGTCCTTGCGCTGATGAAATGAAATCGACGGGTCGTGCGAGCCGGCATCGGATATTTCCAATGCGGACGATTTGAGTGCGAGAAATTCGGCGCGGGTGTAGCCGTATAAGGATAGAGCAGCTTCGTTTACTGCGATGAAGCCACCGGTGGCATGGTCCGCAATCCACATTGGCAGCGGATTGCCTTCGAACACGCGACGGAAACGCGCCTCGCCGGCGGCGATGCGCTGGTTCGTTACTTCGAGCTCGGTGAGCTGGGCACGCAAGCGAGAGTGGGCCTGCATGGCGCGATCGAGAGCTTCGGCTTGAGCTTGTGCCTGCTGAGCTTTTTCGTGAGCTTCGACTTGAGCCCGTTCGAGTCGCTCGGTCACCTCGGTCTGCGCACGCTGGGCGCGTTCGAGTTTCTCAGTCGCTTCGGCCTGCGCGGCCTGCTGCCGTTGCGCTTTATCTAACGCTTCGGTTTGCTCCGCATACTGCCGCTGCGCCTTTTCCAATGCAGCCGTCTGCTCGGCGTACTGCCGCTGCATCTTCTCCAGCGCAGCCGCTTGATCGGCGTACTGCCGTTGAGCTTTCTCTAACGCAGCGCTCTGATCTGCATACTGGCGCTGTGTCTTCTCCAATGCGGCCGCTTGATCGGCATACTGACGTTGAGTCTTCTCAAGGGCAGCTGCCTGCTCGGCGTGCTGACGTTGGGTCTTTTCCAGCGCGGCGCTTTGGTCGGCCGACTGGCGTTGGGCTTTTTCCAGGGCTTCGTTCTGAGGGGCCTGCTGGCGCTGCGATTTTTCTAACGCTTCGGCCTGCGCGGCCAGTTGGCGCTGGGCTTTCTCCAGAGCTTCGGCCTGGCTGGTCAGCTGGCGTTGAACTTTCTCCAGCGTCTCAGCTTGAGCCGCCTGCTGACGCTGGGCTTTTTCCAGCGCTTCGGTCTGAGCGGCGTACTGGCGCTGAGCTTTTTCGAGCGCCTCCGCCTGCGCGGCCTGCTGACGTTGCGCGAGCTGCGCGCGCTCCAGCGCCTCGGCTTGTGACTTTTCCAGCAGCGCCATTCGTTTGATGGCCTGCGTGTCGAGCATGTTCATCGGCCGGGTGTTGCCACTCGTGCCGTTGCCGTGGCCATTGGCCCCGTTGGCAGCAGCAAACGCACCGGTTGCCATGTGGCCATTCGCATGGCCGTTCGGCAGCAACTCATCGAGCGCCGTCAGCAACTTCTCCGGCGGAGTGGAACGCGCGAGGAAACGTTCGGCGCCGAGCTCCAGCGCGAAACGCTCATATTTGGGATCGTCGTGACGACGCGTATAGAAGAGAAACGGAATGCCCTGCAGCCGCTCGTCCTGTTTCCACTTCCGGCACAGCGCAAAGCCATCCATGCGGGGCAGGACGATATCCGAGACGATGGCCTGCGGCGGCTCCTTGCGCGCGCTATCGAGCGCTGCCAGGCCATTCGAAGACTTTACGACCCGGTGACCGCGACCCGAAAGCAATGTTTCGAGCGCGCTCTGCTCCGATTCGCGCTCGAATGCGATCAGGATGGTACTCATGCCTCGACTCCGGGCGCGGACGCGCCGTCCCTAAGGCGACGGAGTATGCGGCAGGCACCCGCCGCTTGGCACGAGCAAGGATATATCCAGCACTGCAAAGGGAGACGCAGTGCACACTTGGACTGGGAGTCACTACCGATTGGTGACTACTGCCTCGTCAGAGTGAAACCTGAACGCCTGAGGTTCACCGCCCGAGGCACATGGACGTGCCCGCCGCCGCAGGCGGCGAGCGCACGGGAAAAACCACGCTTTTTCCCAGGGCGCCTGCAGCGCGAGTGGGCCGCTCCACGCCTCCTGCGTTCCCGCGCCATTCGTACGTCCTGTACAGCACAGGATGCCCGAGTCGCTGTTAATTAAGGACCCGCGCGATTGATCCGCGTCCAGTACTGTCCGAGCAGCGAAACCTGGTCGGTGAACTGTTTGAAGTCCACGGGTTTGACGATGTAGCTGTTGGCGTACGCCTCGTAGCTGCGGGCCATGTCCGATTCCTGGTCCGAGGACGACATGATCACCACCGGCGTGGAGCGCGTTTTGGGATCGGCCTTGATCTGCGCCAGCACGTCCAGGCCGTCGATCTTCGGCATGTGCAGGTCGAGCAGCATCAGCTTCGGATTGCCGGACACGCGCTGCGCGTACACGCCCTGGCGAAACACATAGTGCAGCGCTGCCTCGCCGTCCTGCACCCATACCACCTGTTGCGACACTCCACCGATTTCCAATGCGCGGATCGTGAGCTCGGCATCGGTGGGATTGTCGTCCGCGAGCAGAATGTATCCAGTGTGGCTCATGACGCGCTCCCCAACGCCTGTTTGTTCTCCGCCAGCGCGATCACGAATCCGTACTCCCGCGCGATCTCTCGCATGTGCTCATATCTCCCCGACTTGCCCCCATGGCCGGCTTCGAGATTAACGTGCATCAGCACGGGCTGGCTTCCGGTGTTATACCGGCGCAGCTTGGCGACCCACTTGGCGGGTTCGTAGTACTGCACCTGGCTGTCCCACAGCCCGGTCGTGACCAGCATGGCCGGATACGGCAGGGCCCGGATGTTGTCGTAAGGCGAGTAAGAAAGCATATAAGCGTAAGCGTCGGCCTCGTTCGGATTGCCCCACTCGTCGTATTCGAGCGTGGTCAGCGGAATGCTGGTGTCGAGCATGGTAGTCACGATGTCGACGAACGGCACATGAGCTACTAAGCCTGCATATCGATCGGGCGCGACGTTGGCGATCACGCCCATCAGCAAACCGCCGGCGCTGCCGCCCGCCGCGAAAACTTTATCGCGGGCACAGTAGCCGCGGGCGACCAAATGATCGGTGACGTCGATGAAATCGTTGAACGTGTTCCATTTGTGTTCCAAACGTCCGCTGTCGTACCAGCGGCGGCCGAGCTCCTGCCCGCCGCGTATATGCGCCATTGCATAGACGAATCCGCGATCGAGCAGCGACAGCCGCGACGAGCTGAACAACGGATCCATGCTCAGGCCGTATGAGCCGTAACCATATTGATATAACGGCGCCGTACCGTTGAGCGGCGTACCTTTGCGATACACGATCGAAACCGGAATGCGCTCGCCGTCGCGTGCCGGCACCCACACGAATTCGCTGACGTAATTGGCAGGATCGAAATCGCCGAGCACCGGTTCGCGTTTCAACAATTCGCGCGAGCCGTCGGCGAGGTTGTATTCGAACGTGGTCGACGGCGTAGTGAGCGATGTGTACACATATCGCAGCCGGGTCGTGTCGAGCTCGGGATTCACGCCGAGCGACATCGCATAAGTGGGATCGTCGGCGGTGAGACGAAACGGCGCTTCGCCCCAACGTTGTACACGTATATTCATCAAGCCGCGCGAACGTTCGCTCACGGCCAGAAACGTTCGGAACAGATCGAAGTCCTGCACGAAGATTTCCGGATCGTGCGCCACCACGTCGCGCCAGCGCGTGCGGTCTTGGGCGTCTGCAACCGGCACTTCCACGATACGAAAATTCAGCGCCTGCCAGTTGGTACGGATCAGGAACCGGTCGTCGATGTGATCGATCTGGTGCTCGTGATCTTCCTCACGTGGCAGCACCACCTGGAATTGCAGCTCAGGATCGCCGGTGCGCGCGTACCGCCACTCGGAGGACGTGGTGCTTTCCGAGGCGATGAACAAATACGCTTCCGACTTGCTGCGATCGACGGTGAGATCGAAGGTCTCGTCCGGCTCTTCATAAATGAGCCGGTCTTCACCCGTGCTGCCGAGCACGTGCGCACGCACGCGCCGCCCGAGCAGCGTGACCGGATCTTTCTCTACATATAACAAGGTGCGATTGTCGTCCGCCCACGCCACGCTGCCATCGACGTTCTCGATCACGTCCGGCAGCAGCGTGCCGCTCTCCACATCCTTGATGCGCAGTCGATATTGCCGACGGCCCACGGTGTCCTCCGTATAGGCCAGCAAACGATTGTCGGGGCTGATCTCATAACCGCCGAGCTGAAAGAAAGGTTGCCCCGAAGCGAGCGCATTGCCGTCCAGCAGGACTACTTCCGATGTATTGGCCGCCGCGTTCGGCGCGTCGGCGCGCCGGAGCACGATGGGATATTCCTGGCCGGTCGCATAACGCACCCAGTACCAGTAGCCGTGATAACGCACCGGCACGGTCGAGTCGTCCTGCTTGATGCGCGCGACGATCTCTTCGTACAGCCCATCGATCAGCGGCTTCACCGGCGCGAGCGTGGCGTCGGTGTATTCATTCTCCGCGCGCAAATACCCGAGCATTTCGGGATCGCTGCGCGTGTCGTCACGCAGCCAGTAGAAATGATCCTCGCGCTCGCCATGGGGAGAGGCAACGCGATGGGCGCGCATCGGCGCTAAAGGAGGCTTGAGCACTTGGTTGAACGCGAAGCTAAACGTCGACGATGGGATTGGAGTTAACTGAACGGATCGTGCAGCGCCTATAACGCGCTGGCAACAGGAAAGGCGCTAATCCAAACCCTCAATTTGCGGAAACGTAGCCGCCTGCCAACAGCTTTCCTGCTGGCGTGCGGCGAACAAAGAGGTAGGATCAGCGCCGCGCCATCCATGAGACGCCCGGCATCGTACCGGGGCGGGCATGCTGGCGGCGGGCGGGAGAGTAAAAAATTCGTTCCCGGGGAGGAATGCTGAACCGTGTCGCATTTTTGCGCGGCAGTTCACGCGAGCCAGCGGAAAAAGGCAGATACAGTTCTCAGCCATTCCATCTTGCATAAGTAGTATTACGCGACAAGCATGAAAACCCCCAGGAGGGGTGAATATGGCCAACGCGCAGCACAGTCGTTCCTCAGGACACGGCAACACTCAGGACGAGGTCAATTTGGAAATCGACGATTCACAGAGCATGCGGCAGCTCGAGGAAGGCCATCAGCCGCCCATTCTGGTCTTGAGCCGTGACACCAACCTGGTGGAAACGGTCAAGAAAGCCGCACCGCGCGGCGTGCCGGTCGCGTTTGCCCCGGATCTGGACCATGTGGCCGAGAAACTGTCCAACCTGAAGCCGGGCGTGCTGGTCGCGGATACCGCGAGCACCGCCGACGTCGCTTCGATGGTCGCGCAGCTCACCCAGCACTTTCCGGAGCTGGTGGTCGTGGTGGCCGGCAAGCGCGAGGACAGCTCCTCGCTCATGCAGCTCACGGCCGCGGGCCGTATCTTCCGCTTCCTGCTGACGCCGCTGTCGCACGGTCAGACGCGCCTGGCGCTGGAAGCCGCCGTCAAACAGCACCTCGATCTGTCCGCCGCGGGCGAACGCCTGGGCACGGCCAATGCTGGGGGCGAAGGCGGCAGCAAGAATTACGTGATGACCTACGGCGCGCTCACCGCGGGCCTGCTGGTCATCATTGGCGGCATCTGGTTCGGTGTCAGCAAGTTCACGGGCGAGCCCGAAGCGCCGCCGGTCGTGAATCAGCCCGCGCCGGGAACACCGCAGCCCGGTGGCGTGCCGGAACGTCCGGACCCGGTGAAAGCTGAACTGGCGCTCGCCCAGGACGCGTTCAATCAAGGCAAGTTCATCGAGCCGCAAGGCGAAAGCGCCCTCGACTTGTATCGAAGCGCGCTGGCGCTGGATCCGAACAGCGAAGCAGCGAAGGATGGCATTCGCTCGGTCGCAGCCAAGATCCTGGAGCGTGCCGAAGCGGCGCTGCTCGCGGAACGTTTGGAAGAAGCCATTCGCACGATCGAAACGGCGCGCGACATCGACTCGACCAATCCGCGCCTGGCGTTCCTCGACACGCAGGTCGGCCGCGAGCGCGAACGTTTGAAACTGTCGCAGGCTCAGGAAGTCGGCAATCGCGTGCGCACGTTGGTGAATCAAGCGAATGACCGGATGGAAAACGGTCGCCTGCTCACGCCGACCAACGGCAGTGCGAAGGATGCGTTGTTGGAAGCGCGCCGCCTGGATCCCACCGATCCGACCGTGCTCAACACGATTCGTGAGTTCAGCACGCAGCTGACCGAAGAAGCTCGCAAGTCGCTCGCGGCTGGCAAGCTCGACGACGCTCAGAAATATGTGGACGGTGCTCGCGCGATGGGCTCCGCCGGTAGCACGCTGGCCGCGGTGGAGCGCGAGCTCGCCGAAGCCGTTCGTGCCAATGCCGCTCGTCCGGGCTCGGGCCCGGCCGTTGCGGGTGGTGCACAGCCTGCTCGCCGTCCGGCGACGGGCAGCACTCCGGCTCCGGCTGCTGGCGCAGGTCCGAACATCGACGCGATGGTCTCCGACGTTCGTCAGCGCATCAGCGAAGGCAAGCTGATCGATCCGCCGGGCGACAGCGCCCGCGACGCTCTCGCCGCCTTGCGCGCGGCCGCGCCGAATCGTCCGGAAGCGGATGATTTGTCTCGTCAGTTGTCGGAGCGCCTGGTGAATGTCAGCCGCCAGGCGATGAACGCGAAGGCGTTCGAGCGCTCGGCCCAGCTGCTCGCCGCGGCGAAGGATGTCGGCCAGCGCTTCAACGGCGCGGCGATTTCGCAGGCGGAAGCGGATCTCACTGCCGCTCGCGACGCGACCGCTGCTCAAACCAACATCGTTTCCGCCGCTTCGCTGAAGCGCGTGCGCATGGTGTCGCCGACGTATCCGGACGCCGCCCGCAAGCGCGGTATCGAAGGCTGGGTGGAGCTCGCCTTTACGGTGCAGACCAACGGCACCGTGGACAACGTTGAAATTCGTAACGCCAGCCCCGCCGATGTGTTCGACGACGCCGCGATGCGCGCGGTTCGTCAGTGGCGCTTCGAGCCGGTGGTTCGCAACGGCGAGAAAGTCGAACAGCGCGCGATGGTGCGCCTGAAGTTCTCGCAGCAGTCAGCACAACAATAACGGATTGTAAGTGCCGCTCACGCGGCGGATGACTACGAACGGCCCGCTTACGCGGGCCGTTTTTTTTGCGGTACCCTGCGCTTCTTTTTTCGCGCTTGCCGGGCTCACGGATTCCGCGATTGTTTCCAACGCAGCGCCGCGATTCACTGGCCGGTGATTGCCAGCATTGCGCTGTTCGGCGGCGTCGGGCTCGCTGGACAAACATTGGTTGCGCAAGCATTCGGCGGCCGACGTTACAAACGCGCAGCGCAGGCCGGTTGGCTTTCCATCTGGGCGGCACTGATGTGCGCGCCGGTGTTTTTCATCATCGCGTTCAACGGCGACAATTTACTGCGGCCGTTTGCTCTCGCACCTGAAGTTCAGGATCTTTCGGTACAGTTCTGGCAGCCACACATGCTGTCGTTCGAACCGGGCAAAGGCTGGGGCGCGATCGGCGGCTGGGTCGCGGCGCTCACCTACATCGTGATGAATTCGCTGGTGCTGCTGCTTCGCTGGCGCTCGCCTGCGTGGGAAAGGATCAGGTTACGCTGACGTGATGAGCTCTGCTGCCGCTGAAATTCGCGTGTGGGACTGGCCGGTGCGGCTGACCCATTGGTTGTTTGTCTGCTGCCTGGCGTTCTCCTGGTGGAGCGCGGAACAGCGAGAGATGGACTGGCATCGTTACAGCGGCTACGCGCTGTTGGGCCTGCTGGTCTTCAGGATTTACTGGGGCTTCTTCGGCAGCTCGAGCGCGCGTTTTTCGAGCTTCGTGCGCGGGATCGGCGGAGTCGTTTCCTATGTGCGCGGCACTCGCGAACATCGCGATGCCGGCCACAATCCGCTCGGCGGCTGGAGCGTCGCTGCGATGCTTACGCTGATGCTCACGCAGGTTGTGATCGGCTTGTTTGTAAGCGACGTCGACGGCCTGGAATCGGGGCCGCTGTCGCACCTGGTGAGCTTCGAGACCAGCCGCACGCTGGCCGAAATTCACGAGACGGTTTTCAACCTGATCCTGGGGCTGGTCGCGCTCCACATCGCGGCGATTTTGTTTTATTTGTTCGCGAAGCGGGACAACCTGATCGTCGCGATGCTGACCGGCAAGCGCCGTGCGGCGAAGATGACTGCGATGACGCCGGTGCCTGCGTGGCGGGTGATTCCCGGCTTGGCTCTTGCCGCCGGTGTAGTGTGGTGGATCGCAAGTTGATTTGTATTTATCACCTTCTCAAGCAGCCATCCCTGGAGCCTCGGCCAGCCGTTACATCCGTGTACCGGCGTTCGCGTGGTTCGAGGCGACGTTAAGTCGCCTCGAAAAGACATCCACGCTCACCCCCGGCAGGCAGGCTGGCTATTTAACCAAACGCAGCACTGGTCGACCTGCCTTCATCTGAAGACGATCCCGGTGAAAACCGATTTCCGGGCGATATTGAAGCGCTTCGATGCGTCGTTGCAGCTCGGCGGCACGCTCGGGGTCCGGAGTGACTCGCGGACGCACCGGCATCGCATCGACTTTTGTTCTGAAAAGCATTGTTTCCTCCCAGCGGTGTTCCTTCGCGCTCGCGGTCTAACGCACGACACCGCGCGATGGATCCACCGACACAGGTAGAACCACCGATATCCGCTGCATGTTTCTGAGTTGCTTTGTTATTTCCAGACGTTCGCTTGCTGTGCGAACTGTTTGTTTTGTGGCCGGACTATACAGAATCTTTGCCCTGTAGGCGCTTCCATGACAATCCAGGTATGTACTCTGTCGATCCGCTTGGCACCGAGCGCTTCCAGGCGCTGCGCTTCGGCCTCGATGTCGTCGGTTTCGATATCCAGGTGAACCCGGCTGTCGTGCTTCACCTGCTGCACCTCGACGTGCAGACCCAGCTCATCGGTGAGCATGCAGCGATACAGCGGGCTGAGTTCTTCGCTCTTGGGTTTCAACTCGTAACCGAGCGCAGCGCTCCAGAACTGTGCAGCACGCTCCAGGTCGCCGGTGTTGCAGTCGATGATGAAACCAGCCAGACGACTCCGGTGCATACCTGCTCCTACTGAGAGATTGCCTAGGCGTTCGGATTGATCCCGCGGCGAGCCGCATCCATGGCGGTGAGAATATCGTTGGTGTCGTTGTTGGAGAATATGTCAGAAAGTGTCGCGGTGACTTTGCGCTGCCAGTTCGCGTGCTCGGTGTCGGTGCCGGGCACATTGACCGGATCGATCATGCCGACCAGGTCTTCGATTTGTATCAGCGCAATGTTCGCGGTGGAGAGCCCGATGAACGCATGCACCGCTCGCGACAGTGCCGCCGAATAGGGCGGCAACGGTTCGCCTTCGTGCCAGCGCCACAATCCTGCGGCAACCAGTGCTCTCAACAAACAAACGCGATCGCGCACACGCGCTTCGTGCGCTTGCAACCGCAGCTCGTCGCTAGGATACAAATCGAGCTTGCTGCGCAAAGCGACGTCTTGCTCTTCCCACCAGCCGCGCAACGTCGGCAGATCGTGCGTGGTCACGACGGCCATGGAGCTCGGGATGTAAGCGTTCGGCGGTTTGAACGTGCCATCCGCGACTTGTTCGAACATCAGCACTTTGTAGTGATAAGCGCGGTAATGTTCCATCGCTTCGGTCATCGCCTCGGGCACGGTGCCGAGATCCTCGCCGATGACGATGCAGTGATGACGCTGGCTTTCCAGTGCCAGGATCGCAATCAAATCCTGCAGCGGATAATGCACATACGTGCCGTCCTTGGATAACAGGCCGCGCGGCACCCACCACAATCGATACAACGTCATCACGTGATCGAAGCGCAGCGCCGCCACGTACCGCATCATGTTGCGGACCAGGCCGATGAAAGGCTCGTACTGCTGCGTGCGCAGCTCGTTTGGATCCTGCGGCGGAATGCCCCAATCCTGACCTTTCAGCGCCAACGCATCCGGCGGCGCGCCGACCGACGCGCCCTGCAGATATAAGTGACGATTCGACCAGGTTTCCGAGCCCGCGGGATTCGCACCGACGGCGACGTCACCATACAAACCGATGGCCATGCCCGCATGCCGGGCGGCGCTCTGTGCCGCGGCGAGTTGTTCGGCGGCGAGCCACTGCAGGTATTGGAAATATTCAACATCTTCGGCGCGCTCGCGCGAGAAACGCTGGACCGCCGATGACGTTGGATCGCGATATTCCTCCGGCCAGCTCGGCCAGCCCCAGTATTGCGGGCCTTGCAGCCGGAAGTGTCCGTCCAGCGCGTCGTAGATCGCGTGCAATCGCAACGGCTCGCCCTGGATCTCTTGAAACTGCCGGAACGCGGCCGCTCGCGGCGAGTGGTCGGCGAGATGTTTGGCGCGAAAGTTCGCGTACAGCAGCGAGAGGATTTCGAACTTCGCCGCCGCGACGCGTACGTAATCGACGTTTCGGGTCGCGCGCAGCTCTTTCAGAATCGCCTGGAAATCCGGGTCGCTGACGCGTTTGCTCGCCGGCTCGCACTCGGCAAAGTCGGGCACGTCTTCGACGCTGATATACAGCACATTCAGGAACTGGCGATTCGAGGGGCTGTACGGACTGATGTGCGCCGGATTCGCCGGCATCAAAGCGTGCAGAGGATTCAAACCGATGATGCCGCAGCCCTTCGGCGCGACGTGACCAATCAGTTTGCGCAGATCGCGGAAGTCACCGACACCCCAGTTGTCCTCGGAGCGCAGCGAGTACAGCTGCACGGCGACGCCCCACAAACGTTTGCCGGCGACGATCGCAGGCGCTTCGAAACATTGCTCGGGCGTAACGATGATCCGCAACGTGCCCTGCAACCCGGTGTCGAGCGCGATGGACGCAGTGTGATAACCCAGCGGAAGATCAGGTAACGGCAGCTCGCAGCGACGATACGAACGATCGTCGATCTCGCCTGCTTCGAGCTGCTTCAGTGTCGCGAGCTTGGAGGTGCCGGAGCGTGGATCGCCGCTTTCGAGCTTCACGCTCCATTCCACCGAATGCGCTTGCAGCTCGATGGGTACAGCGATGGGCAGCGACATCGGCTTGCCGGCGGTGAATACGGCGACCGGCGGCAAGAAACCCGTCCAGCGACGGGCTTCGTGTTCATGAATGGCTTTTTCAGCGGCGTCAGCGCTGACGGCGTCGACACCGAGCGCCGCGAGAATCGCCGACTGCGATTCCAGTGAAACCTGCTTGGGCTTGCCCCGCCAATCGAAATAGGAATCGGCGATTCCGTGCAACTGCGCGAGTTGGCGGATCGGGTTGTCCATCAGGGCCTACCAACACACATTTTCATGAGCTGCCACGAGCTATTGCGGTTCAGGACAAGACGCGACGACCGCCGTGTACTCTCTGTACTCAAGGGAGGAGCAACGACGGCCTGAACCGCAATAGCTCGTCCCATTAAGGGATATTTATTCATAAGATGGGTTGCGCCTCCCTGTTCTCATGTAAGACATGGGCCCGCCGCTGCGTTACAAAGCTTGCCCTTATCGACATAAGGGCTGCGCTTTGTGCCTTGCTGCAGGCGATTGGAGACGCAACGCAGTTCATGAAAATGAGTGTTGGTAGGCCCTTGTCACGACTTCAGTGAGAAACCGCTGCGTACGCTGACGGGAGCGTCGCCGTCCGCAAGTAACACACAGGAGTGCGGAGCCACGACGCAGTTATCGCCGGCCGCCAGTTGATTGCCCAGGTCGCTCGTGCGCCAGCGCGCGGTGTCGAACACGAGCCGCCACACGACGCCTGTTTTGGGCGCGGGCAAACGGAAATCCACTGGTTGGTCGCCGGCATTGCACAGAAACAGCAGATGGCCGTTCGGTGTTCCATACGGATCGGTGAAAGCGTGGCCGATCAGCACGCCGATGGCACGCGCGTTCGCGTCGTGCCAATCCGCTGCCGTTAGTTCGTGGCCGAGCGGATGACGCCAGCTGATGTCCTTGTGCTCGCGATCGACCTGGCGCGCGCCCTTCAGGAATGTATCTCGCCGCAGGCCCGCCGCGTGCTTGCGCAATGTGAGTAGTTGCCGGACGAACTGCGTCAACCAGCTGCGCCGTTCGGCGAGCTCCCAATTCACCCAGCTGATTTCATTGTCCTGGCAGTACGCATTGTTATTACCGCGTTGCGTACGCCCGAACTCGTCGCCGGCGAGCAGCATCGGCACGCCTTGCGACAACAGCAACGTTGCGAGCAGGTTGCGAATCTGCCGCTCGCGCAGCTCGACGACGTTGGAATCTTCGGTCTCGCCTTCGACGCCGCAGTTCCAGCTCAGGTTGTGATTGTGACCGTCGTGGTTGTCTTCGAGATTCGCTTCGTTGTGTTTGTCGTCGTACGCCGTCGTATCGAACGCGGTGAAGCCATCGTGACAGGCGACGTAATTGATGCTGGCGGTCGGACGGCGACCGGTGGCACGAAACAAATCGCTGGAGCCGGCGAAGCGCTCGGCGAAGTTGCCGAGAATGCCGGGATTGCCGCGCCAGAAGCCGCGAATGGAGTCGCGATACAAATCGTTCCATTCCGACCAGCCCGACGGAAAGTGGCTGAGCTGATAACCATCGGCGCCCACATCCCACGGCTCGGCGATCAGCTTCACATAGCGCAACGACGGCTCAGCCGCGACGGCTTTGAAGAATGCGGCGTCGGTGCGGAACGGCGTGTTGTCACGACCGAGCACGGCGGCGAGATCGAAGCGAAAGCCGTCGACGTGCATCTCCTCGACCCAATAGCGCATGCAATCGATCACCAGGTTGCGTGCCGCCGCGTGGCCGATCGAAATCGTGTTGCCGGTGCCGGTGCGGTCGGCGTAGCGACTCAAATTGGTGCTGTCGAGACGATAGTAGGAAGCGTTGTCCAGGCCGCGCAGGCTGAGCGTCGGCCCCTTCTCGTTGCCTTCCACGGTGTGATTGAAAACAACGTCGAGGATCACCTCGATGCCGGCGGCGTGCAGCGCCTTCACCATGGTGCGGAATTCGGCAACCGGATCGTCGATGGCATATTCCGGATGCGGCGCGAACCAGGCGAGCGAGCTGTAGCCCCAGTACTTCACCAGGCCGCGCTTGGCCAGGAATTCTTCGGGCACGAAGGCTTGCACCGGCAGCAGTTCGACCGCTGTGATGCCCAGCTGCTTCAGATAATTCACCACCGCGGGATGCGCGAGCCCGAGGAACTTGCCGCGTTCGCGCTCCGGCACGGCCGGATGCAGCTTGGTGAATCCCTTGACGTGCAATTCATAAATGATGGTGTCGCGCCAGGGCACGGCCGGCGGCCGATCGTCGCTCCAGTCGAAAGCGCCCGTTTCGACCACGCGGGCCTTGTAGTTATAAGGCGCGCTGTCGGCAGTGTTGATCTGCTCGGGCACGCCCGGCGGTGCGTCGGACGGCGCATCGGGCATGTGACCGAACAACGCAGGATTCCATTGAAACTTGCCCGCGAGCGCGCGTGCGTATGGATCGAGCAGCAACTTGTTTGGGTTGTGCCGCAAGCCATACGAAGGATCGTATGGACCGTGCACGCGCAGTCCGTAAACCAGGCCGGGCACGCCATGCGGCGCGGGCAGAAATCCGTGCCACACATTTTCGGTGCGCTCGGGCAGCGCCAGACGCGTGAGCTCGCGCTCGCCGCTTTCGTCGAACAAACACAGCTCGACTTTGGCTGCACCGCCGGCGTACACGGCGAAATTCACGCCGTCGCCGGTCCAGGTGGAACCGAGCGGCGCGGGCGATCCAGCTTGCAGGCTGGCGGAATGGAAATCTGCAGGTTGAGCGTTCATTCGCTGCAATGGTGACCGATCCGGGGGCGCCCTGAGAAGTAGCAGAAGGCGAAGGCGCCTGATTGACTTTAGGAAAGCAGCCCGTTTGCCGTCAGTCGTGCGCCCAGATCGTGACCGAGAGCGGCGGTACATTGAGCTGGAGCCGCGCCGGAAAGTCTCTCCAACCTTCGCCATAGGCTTCCACTTCCATTTGCCCGGAGTATCCGGAACCGCCGAACGCCCCATCGTCGCTGTCCAGCAACTTGCGATATCGGCCCGGCACCGGCGCGCCGAACGTGTAGTTGTCACGAGGCACCGGCGTCGCGTTGAAAATGACCAGCAGGTGCGTGCCGCCCTCGCCCGGCAGGCGCTGCCGTACGAACGCGAACACGCTTTCGTTGGCGTTGTCGACTTCGAGCCAGCGAAAACCTTCCCAACTGTTGTCGCTGCCGTGCAGCTCCGGGTAGTCGCGATACAAACGATTCAGCGCGCGACACCAGGACTGCAGCTGCCGGTGATGGGGATGCTGAAGCGCGCCCCAGGCCAGGTCTTCGTAGTCGCGCCACTCGTGCCACTGGCCGAACTCGCCGCCCATGAACAGCAGCTTCTTGCCCGGATGCATCATCATGTAGCCCAGCAGCAGCCGATGATTGGCGAGCTTGCGCCATTCGTCGCCCGGCATCTTGTCCAGCAGCGAACGTTTGCCGTGCACGACCTCGTCATGCGACAGCGGCAGGATGAAATGTTCCGAGAACGCGTACACGAACGAGAACGTGATCAGGTTGTGATGATGGCGCCGATGCAGCGGATCGAGCGCCATGTAACGCAACGTGTCGTTCATCCAGCCCATGTTCCATTTGAAATGAAACCCGAGGCCGCCCAGGTGCACGGGCCGCGTCACGCCGGCGAATGAAGTCGACTCCTCCGCCATGGTGACGACGCCGGGAAAGTAATGACCGACGGTCCAGTTCAGCTGCTTCAGGAAATCGATGGCTTCCAGGTTCTCGCGGCCGCCGTATTGATTCGGCGTCCACTCGCCGTGCTTGCGTGCGTAGTCGAGATAGATCATCGAGGCGACCGCGTCCACGCGCAGACCGTCGATGTGATATTGCTCGATCCAGAACAGCGCATTCGCGATCAGAAAATTACGCACCTCGTGGCGGCCGTAATTGAAGATCTTGGTGCCCCACTCCTGGTGCTCGCCTCGCTGTGGATCGGCGTGCTCGTATAGAGCGGTACCGTCGAACTCGGCGAGGCCGTGACCGTCACGGGGAAAATGCGCCGGCACCCAGTCCATGAACACACCGATGCCGGCCTGGTGCAGGCGATCGACGAAGCGCATGAAATCTTTCGGCGAGCCGTGGCGCGCCGTCGGCGCGAAATGCCCCAGCACCTGGTAGCCCCACGAACCGTCGAATGGATGCTCGGCAACGCCGACGAGCTCGACGTGCGTGTAGCCCATTTCGACCACGTACGGAATCAACTGATCGGCGAGCTCGTCCCAGGTAAGAAATGCCGGCTTGCGATGCCAGGAGCGACGCCACGAGCCCGGGTGCAATTCATAAATGGAAATCGGCGCGCGCAATGGATCCCAGGCGCGGCGCTTCGCGACCCAATCGTCGTCGGCCCACGTGTATCCGCCGATGTCCGCGACGATGGATGCGCTGTTCGGCCGCAGCTGCATTTGAAATGCGTACGGGTCGGCCTTCATCAAATGCTGGCCGTGCGGGCCGATGATCTCGAATTTGTAACAGGAGCCGACGTGCGCATCGGGCACGAACGTTTCCCAGATTCCCGAGTGCGCGCGTCGCTCCAGCGGGTGCGCACGGCCGTCCCAATGGTTGAAGTCGCCGACCACGCTGACTCGCTGCGCGTTCGGCGCCCACACGGCAAAGCGAATTCCCGCCACTCCGTCGCGAACGTCGAGGTGCGCCCCGAGCTTCTGGTGGATGTGGTGGTGATTGCCCTCGCCGAACAAGTGCAGATCGAGATCGGAGAGCGCGGAATTCATGGTGAGCGGTGCTTAAATCCTGGCCAGTCGTCCCTTCACAATCCCATGCGTGGCCGCAGGTTCCATCACAGAACCGGCTTGATGCCCCAAATATTGTCCGCGTACTCGCGGATGCTGCGATCGCTGGAGAACGGCCCCATGCTGAGCGCATTGATGACCGACTTGCGCGTCCATTCTTCGCTGTTCTGAAACAGCGCGTCGACGCGCCGCTGGGCGTCCAGGTAGCTGCCGAAATCCGCCAGCACCAGGAAGTGCTCGCCGTGGCTCATCAGCCGGTCGCTGACCACCTTGGAATCGAAAATATTCTCTGGCGTGAAATAGCCGGAATCGATCAGCTCGATGGCGCGCTTGAGCTCCGGATGCTTCGCCACTTCGTCCGCCGGCGAGTAGCCCTGCGCGCGACGCGCTATCACTTCCTCGGTCGTCATGCCGAAAATAAAAATATTCTCGTCGCCGACCGCATCCTTGATTTCGATATTGGCGCCGTCGAGGGTGCCGATCGTGAGCGCGCCGTTCAAGGACAACTTCATATTGCCGGTGCCGGACGCTTCCATGCCCGCGGTGGAAATCTGTTCCGACAGGTCCGCCGCCGGCATGATTTCCTGCGCCAGGGACACGTCGTAGTCGGGCAGGAAACACACTTTCAACTTGTCGTTGATACGCGCGTCGTTGTTGATGACGTGCGCGACGTTGTTGATGAGCTTGATGATGGCTTTCGCCATGTGATAACCGGGCGCCGCCTTGCCCGCAAACATCACCACGCGCGCCGGGATATTCGCCGCCGGATCGTCGAGCAGCTGCTGGTAACGCACCACCACGTGCAGCAGGTTCAACAGCTGACGTTTGTATTCATGGATGCGCTTCACCTGCACGTCGAACATCGCATCGACATTGACGGTGACGCCGAGCAGGCTCTGGATTGTCTTCGCGAGCCGTTCCTTGTTGGTGCGCTTGATGGCGCGGAAGCGCTGGCGGAAATCGGCATCGTCTGCAGCCCACTTCAAGCGCTCCAGATCTTCCAGATCGTTCTCCCACGCCGAACCGAGCTTTTCGGTGAGCAGCGAGGACAGCAGCGGATTCGCCTGCTTGAGCCAGCGACGCACGGCAATGCCATTGGTGACATTGGTGAACCGATCCGGCCACAGCTCCGCGAAATCGGAAAAGATCGTTTCGCGCATCAGCCGTGAATGCAGTTTCGCCACGCCGTTGACGCGATGGCTGCCGACAACCGACAGATACGCCATGCGCACGCGCCGATCGCCTTCTTCATTGATCAACGACATGCGGCGACGACGATCCAGATCGCCGGGGAAGCGCGCGCCCACTTCTTCGAGGAAGTCGCGATTGATCTGATAAACGATCTGCAAATGTCGCGGCAGCAGGCGCTCGAAGAACGACACCGGCCAGGTCTCCAGCGCTTCGGGCAGCAACGTGTGATTCGTATAGCTGCACACCTCGCGCGTGATGTTCCACGCGGGCGCCCACTCCATGTCATATGTATCGACCAGCAGGCGCATCAGCTCGACGATGGTCAACGCCGGATGCGTGTCATTCAATTGCACGGCGATCGCCTTCGGCAGATCGCGCAAAGCGCGACGTTCCGCCAGGTGCTGGGCAAGCAAATCCTGCAGCGAGGCGCTGACGAAGAAATATTGCTGCTTGAACCGCAACTCCTTGCCTTGCGGCGTGGAGTCGTCCGGATACAGCACGCGGGTGAGATTTTTCGCATCGACCTGCTCGGCGACTGCGGCGGCATAGTTGCCGTGATTGAAAGCTTCGATACGGAACGGCGTGATCGCACGGCCGGACCACAACCGCAGATGATTCACCGTGGGGCTGCGATTGCCCGGAATCAGCAAGTCATAGCCGACCGCCCAGACATCTTGGGTATCGACCCACTCGTAACGCACGCGACCTTGCTCATTGCGCGTGGCGCGACATTGGCCACCGAAGCGCACGCGATGCCGGATCCCTCCCTGGCCGCCTTCCCAGAAGTTGTGAAAGCCGAGCCACGAGCTCGCGACTTCACGCTGCGCGCCGTCCTTCTCGATCACCTGCGTAAAAATGCCGTAGTCATAGCGAATGCCATAACCGGTTGCGGCATAACCGAGAGTCGCGAGCGAATCGAGAAAGCAGGCCGCGAGACGACCGAGGCCGCCGTTGCCGAGGCCGGGATCTTCTTCCTCGGCGGCGATGTGATCGAGATCGTGCCCGAGCGATTGCAAGGTCTCGCGCACTTCGACCAGCAACTCGTCCTCGAAGGTCGACAGCGCATTGATCAGGCTGCGACCGAGCAAGAATTCCATCGACAGGTAACAAATACGTTTGACCCGGGCGCGCGCGACGCGGCTGCCGGTGGCGACCCAGCGCTCGGTCAGTTCTTCACGGACCGCAATCGACAATGCGTCGTACACATCGCGGCGAGTGGCATTTTCCGGGGATTTACCGAGGGTCCGCTCCAGGCGGTCGACGATCGCTTCCCGAACGGCGCCGAGGCGCAGCGGCACCGTGCTACGAATGGCAGAACTCTGCGCCATGAATCTCTCTCAAGAAAACGGGGCGTGAGCCCCTTACTTAACTTCGGCGACCTTCTCGGCGACGATGCGCCACGAGCCGCCTTCACGCACCAGGATCAATTCCTTGCGCAGCGAATTGGCTCCGAACTTCTGCACAAACGTCACGACGCGGCGATCGGCTCCATCGGGTTCGACTTTCAGGCCTTCGACCATGGAATCCGGCACCGGGCCGGTGGCGACCTGCTCGCGACGCTGTTCCAGCCAGGCAGTGCTGCCGGCCGAATCGGTCGGCGCGGTGAAGTTCGACGAGTACAGCTGGATCACCGCATCGGCCTCGCGGTTTGCCCAGGCTTGCGCCCAACTCGCCACGACTTCTTCCGGTGAGCGTGCCGTGGTACCGGCCGAGCGGAAATAGGACGGCGGTTCATCCAGGCATGCGGTGCGCCCTGAGCGCGCGCCCGGCTTCACGTCCGGAATGGTCAGCGCCTCGGAGCGGTTCGGCTGCGACATGCCGTCCGGCACCTTCAGCAACGGATTGTCCCGCGAGGCGAGGTACGGCTCGTTGCGTTCGGGGCAGACCTGCTCCTTACCGCCGCCGCAGCCGGTGAGCATGGGCGCCAGCGCCAGACCACATACAAAAAGACGCGTCAGAGTAGTGTTCATGCGAATCGCAGTCATGAGAAACCCCACGCGAGTGGGGCCGGGCAAACGGAAGATGCTACGCGGGCGGCAATATTAAGCAACCGGCTCGCAGCGCACGTCGGTTTTGACAGACGAAGCAATGAAACATTCTTCATGCGAATGATGGTGCAGGTCGTGCAATTCCTGCGACGTCGGCTGGCGGCCGGAAAAGATCACCTTGGGCCGCAAGGTCACGACCGTCATCGCAATCTTGCCAGTGTCGTTTTTTGCCATGACGCCGATCGCTGCGTCCTCGTAGCTGTCGACCACCAGACCCTGCTTGGCGGCGAACGACAGGAAAAACAGCATGTGGCAGCTGGAGAGTGAGGCCACGAACGCCTCTTCAGGATCGACCGCCGCGGGATCGGAATAAGGCAGCCGCACCACGTGCGGGGAGCTGGAACCTGGCACCGTCACGCCGCCATCGAAACGCCATTCGTGCGCGCGGGAATACTTCTGATCGGTGAACACAGCGCCCAGACGCTGCCAGTAAACAGTCGCGGTGTACTCGCCCATGGTTCGACTCGATGCCAGCGGGGCGACATCTTCGCCCAGCGCATCATCGGTTTGCCACTTTTCCAGCCACATTGCGGCACAATCGGCGGCTAACTTGCCGCAAGGTGCGGCGAAATAACGTTTTTCGAGTCAAGGGTGACCGGGAATGGCGGCATTCAAAGAACGGCTCCGGAGCGCGTGGCGCGCGATCTTCGGCGAACTGAGCTGGCAGCCGCCGGGATGGTTCGCGAAATCGGCGGGAGCGACGCGCGAAGGCTGGGCGGGACTGAACACTTCCGTGCGCGCGAATCCGCGTCGTGCCGGCCTCATCGCAGCGGCGTTCATCGCCGTCGCGGTCGGCGCGTTCTTCGGCTGGCGCTGGTATGTGAATCGGCCGCAGCCGGTCCTGACTGAATTCACGGTCGCCGCACCGGGCCTCACTTGTTATTCGTGCGAGCCGCCCGGCCCGCCGAATCCGCTGGTCGTCACCTTCTCCGCCTCGGCCGCGACGATCGAGCGCGCCGGCCACCCGGTGGACCCGAAACAAACCGGCATCGACATCAGCCCGTCGGTCGCCGGCCAATGGTTCTGGGACGACGACCGCACGCTGCGCTTCCAGCCGGCGGCGGATTGGCCGATCGCCGAGCATTACAAGCTGAGCTTTGCCCATAAAGGCTTTACCGCCGACCACGTGAAGCTGAAGGAATATGACTTCGCGTTCGACACGCCGGCGTTCGTCGCCAAGCTCGCCAACACCGAGTTCCATCAGGACCCGGTGGTCGCCGGCAACAAGAAAGTCGTCGCCAGCATCAGCTTCACGCATCCCGTCGATCCGGAGAGCTTCGAGCGCCGCGTGCACCTGAAGATGTTCAACAAGGTGACCGACACCATCGAGAAGGAGCTCGCAAAGCCTGCATTCACCGTCATCTACGACAAGCTGAAGCTCAACGCCTTCGTACACTCCGAGCAGCTCGAAGTGCCGCCGAAAGCAGGCCGCCTGCAGATCGTCATCGAGCCTGGCACGCACGCAGCGCGCGGCGGCAACGATTCCAAGGACAAGCTGCAAGCCAGCGTCGAAGTGCCGGGCCTGAACAGCTTGAAAGTATCGAACCTGTCGCTCGACATCGTGCGCGACGAACGCAACGAGCCGGATCAAGTCATCCTGATCAACACCTCGTTCTCGGTCCTGGAGCGCGACATGCCGCCGAGGGTGCACGCGTGGCTGCTGCCGATGAAACATCCGGACGCCAGGCTGCAACAGCAGTTCGAGCGCAGCCGCGCTGGCAAACCTTATCAGTGGACTGAATCGACCTTCCGTCCCGAAGTGCTGACCGCTGAGAACGCGTTGAAGCTCACGCAGATCCCCGGCGAGCAGGAACATTACGAGCTGCACAGCCTGCGCTACCAGGCCGATCCCGGCCGTTATCTGTACATCAAGATCGACGCCGGCCTGAAATCCTTCGGCGGTTACGTGCTCGGCGACAGCGTCGAACGCATCATGCAGGTGCCGGAGTTTCCGCGCGAGCTGAGCATCCTGCATCAAGGCTCGCTGCTGTCCATGTCGGGCGACAAGACATTGAGTTTGTTTGCTCGCAATCTGCCGGGCATCAAAGTCGAGATCGGCCGGCTGCTGCCGAAACAATTGCAGCACCTGATCACCCAGACCAGCGGCAGCTTCGGCACGCCGCAATTCAACAACTGGGCGTTCGAAGCGGCGAACATCACCGAACGTTTCTATGACGTGATTCGCCTGCAGCCGGGCGATCCGGGCAAGGCGCAGTACGAATCCGTCGACCTGGGCAAGTATCTCGACGGCAACGCCGGCGACCGTCGCGGCGTGTTCCTGTTGCGAGTGATGGCGTGGGATCCGAATACGGACAAGCCGCTCACCTACGCGCCCGATAATTGGAATCAAACATTGGGCGCTCAGCTCGCCGATGCACGGCTGGTCGTGGTCACGGACCTCGGCCTGGTTGTGAAGCGCTCGGTCGATGGCTCGCAAGATGTGTTCGTGCAGTCGATTGCCTCGGGCGCACCGATCGCCGGCGCCGCGGTGGAAATCATCGGCCGCAACGGTCTGCCTGTGCTGACGGAGACGAGCGACGCGGATGGACACGTGCGCTTCCCGGATCTCAAGAGCTTCCAGCGCGAGCAGCAGCCGGTGCTGTATCTCGCGCGACGCGGCGGTGACAGCTCGTTCCTGCCAGTGGATGAACGCGGCCGCTCGCTCGACCTGTCGCGATTCGAGATCGGCGGTGTCGAGAGCAATGCCGATCACGCAGCGCTGTCGGCTTATCTCTTTTCTGATCGCGGCATCTATCGCCCGGGCGAAGAGATTCGTGCGGCGGCGTTGATTCGCAGCCAGGATTGGAGCCGTACTCTGTCCGGCTTGCCGCTGCGACTGGAGGTGACCGATCCGCAAGGCACGTTGATCCGTCGCGAGACGTTCAAGCCGGGCCCGGCCGGCTTCGGCGAGATCCGCCAGCCCACCAAAGAAACATCGCCGACTGGCACGTACACGCTGTCGCTGTCCATCGTGCGCGATCAATACCGCGCCGACCTGATCGGCTCGACGACCGTGCAGGTGCGCGACTTCCAGCCCGACCGGCTGCGCATGAAAGCCTCGTTCTCGGCAATGTCCGCCGACGGCTGGGTGCCGCCGGACAACCTGGAAGCAAACATTCAGCTGGAGAACTTGTTCGGCACGCCGGCGGAGAATCGCCGCATCATCGCCAACCTGACCTTGAGCCCGAGCATTCCGTCGTTCCGCTCGCATCCGGATTATCAGTTCCACGATCCGCAATACGCGCGCGAGGGTTTCAGCGAACAGCTCGAAGAAGCAACGACGGACGCGCAAGGCAAGGCGACGCTCGCGTTGAATCTGCAGCGCTTCGCGAAGGCGACGTATCGCATGCACCTGGTCGCGCAAGGCTTCGAAGCCGACGGTGGTCGCGGCGTTACGACCGAAGCGGCGCAGCTCGTGTCCAGCATGCCGTATTTGATCGGCTACAAAGCGGACGGCGAGCTCGGCTACATGCCGCGCAATGGCAATCGCACCGTGCACCTGATCGCGATCGATCCAAAAGCGCAGCTGACCGAAGTGAAAGACCTCGTACTTTCTCGCCTCGAAACTCGCTTCGTCTCGGTGCTCATGCGCCAGCCGAATGGCACCTACAAGTACGAGTCGCGCCGTAAGGAAACATTGATCGGCGACACTCCGCTGAGCATTCCAACCGCGGGCTACTCACTCAAGGTGGCAACCGATGCGCCCGGCAACTTCGCGTATGTGGTGAAAGATGCGTCGGGCCAGCAGCTCGCCCGCTTCGACTATCAAGTCGCCGGCGAAGGCAATGTGACTCGCGCGCTCGAAAAGAACGCGGAACTGGAGCTCACACTCTCGAAGCGCGACTACGCGCCGGGAGAAGATGTCGAAGTGTCGATTCGCGCGCCGTATGAAGGCGCGGGCTTGATCACCATCGAACGCGAGCGCGTGTATGCGTGGAAGTGGTTCAAGACCTCGACGACCAGCTCGGTGCAGCGGATCACGCTGCCTCAGGGGCTGGAAGGCAATGCGTATGTTTCAGTGACGTTCGTGCGCGACACGGGCTCGTCGGAGATCTACACCAGCCCGATGTCGTACGGTGTGCAGCCGTTCTCCATCGACGTGGATGCGCGACGCAATCCGATCACCGTTGAAGCGCCGACGCTGGTGAAGCCGGGGCAGGAGCTGACATTCCGTTATCGCGCCGAGCGCCCGTCGCGCATGGTGTTGTTTGCTGTCGATGAAGGCATCTTGCAGGTCGCGGCGTACAAGACGCCCGATCCGCTCGGCTTCTTCTTCCAGAAGCGCGCGCTCGAAGTGTCGACGACGCAGATCCTGGATCTGATCCTGCCTGAGTTCCGGCAGCTTGGACTCGGCGCAGCGCCGGGCGGCGACGCCGAAGGATTGCTCGGCAAACATTTGAACCCGTTCCGTCGCAAAGGCGAAAAGCCGGTGGCGTATTGGTCGGGCATCGTCGATGCCGACACGACTGCGCGAGAGCTGAAGTACACCGTGCCCGATTATTTCAACGGCACGCTGCGAGTGATGGCAGTCGCGGTAACGGACGATCGCGTCGGTGTGCACGAGAGTCGCACGCTGGTGCGCGGCGACTTCGTGTTGTCACCCAACGCTCCGACGACGGTTTCGCCGGGCGATGAATTCGATGTCAGCGTCGGCGTATCGAACAACGTCGAAGGCTCCGGCGCGGGAGCAAACATTGCCGTCGCATTGGAAACGGACAACGGTCTCGAAGTCGTCGGCGACGCGCGTCAGAGCGTGGCGATCGGCGAAGGCCGCGAAAGCTCGGTTCGCTTCCGACTGCGCGCGAAAGATGTTCCGGGTCCGGCGAATCTCACCTTCAGCGCATCGTTCGGTGATCGTGCACGCGCCAGGCGGCACATCGATCTGAGCGTGCGTCCCGCGACTCCGTTCATGACAAAGCTCAGCGCCGGCGTGCTGCCGAAGGGCGAACGTGAGATTCGCATCGAACGCCAGATGTATCCGCACTTCCGCACGCTCGAAGCGGGCGCGTCGATGCTGCCGCTGGAGTTCGCGCATGGCTTCGTCGCATATCTGGACCACTATCCGTACGCATGTACGGAGCAGATTGTGAGCATGGCGATGCCGGCAGTGTTGCTGTCGTCGCGAGCGGAATTTGGTTACGTGCGCAGCAAGAACGGTGCGGACATCGCGTCGCTGCTGGGCGAGCTGCGCTCACGTCAGATCGACACCGGCGCTTACAAATTGTGGCCGGGCGGCGATTACGTGGTCGAATTCGTTTCGCTCTACGCGCAACACGCGCTGATCGAAGCGGGCGAACGCGGCGAGCCGATTCCGGGCGATCTCGTGACCAGCGGCAACAACTATCTGCGCTCGGTGGCTCAGCGCGACGGTAACAACCTCACCGAGGAGCGTCAGACCGCGTATGCGATTTATCTGCTCACTCGACAAGGCCAGCGCATGGCGGCGGAAGTTGCTGCTGCTCGCAAGCGACTCACCGAACGTTATCGCGGCCAGTGGGAGAAAGATCTCACCGCCGCGTGGCTCGCGGCGTCGTTGGATTTGATGCGTCAGGATCGCGATGCTGAGAGCCTGATCAGCGGCGTGCAGTTCGCTGTTCCCAGCGATGAGCTGTACTACGACTCCATGACTCGCGACGGCATGCTGCTGTTCGTGATCTCACGTCACTTCCCGGAGCGTTTGCGCACGATCCCGGCCGAGGTGTTCACGACCATGGCGAAGCGAGTGACGGACGATGAGTATCACTCGCTGTCCGCGGGCGTTACGTTGCTCGCATTGGATGCGTACGCGAGCGCGACCGAAGGTGCGGCTCGCAACTTGTCCATCGCTGAGGTGCTGAAGGATAAGAAGGTGCGTGGGCTGACGCTGCCGGAAGGGTTGTTCCCGACGGTGAAGTTCTCCGACCAGGCGGCGGCGCTGCGCTTCGGCAACGAGACCGGGCTCAACGCTTATTACTTGATCGAGCAGTCGGGCTTCGACCGCAAGCCGCCGACGCAAGCGATCAAACAAGGCCTGGAAGTACTGCGCGAATACACCGACGCGAACGGCAAGCCGCTGACATCGATCACCATGGGCCAGCAGGTCGACGTGCATCTGAAGTTCCGCGGCTTGAAGAGCGGCGCTTATCACGACATCGCGCTGGTCGATCTGCTGCCGGGCGGCTTCGAGCTGGTCGTGCCGACGCAGGAAGCGCAGACGCCGTTCGAATCGGCTAGCGAGGGTGAAGGCGAAAGCGAAGGCGATGGCGGCGAAGGCTACTCCGGCTGGCACTGCCAGGTCTGCGTCAGCAACAACAACGCGTCGTTGCAGTACGCCGACATGCGCGAGGATCGCGTCGTGTTTTATGCGAACGTCGGCGACGGCGTGTCTGAAGTGACTTATCGCATCAAGGCCACCAACGTCGGCAAGTACGTCGTGCCGCCCGCCTATGGCGAAGCGCTGTACGAACGCAGCGTCGTCGGCCGCTCGGCGGCGGGCAGCATCGAGGTGTCTCGGCCGTAACCATGCGTTGGCGGACCGTAGCCATTGTTGGACTGGTGCTCGCGGGCGTCGTAACGACGCTCGCGACCATCCGCTACTGGCCGCGCGAGCCGCTCGAACAACGCATCGCTTCGTCAACCGCGATCTTCGATCGTCAGGGTCGGCTGCTGCGCCTCACACTCGCGAGCGACGAGCAATATCGATTGTGGACACCGCTCGCGCAGATCCAGCCCGAACTGGTCGAGGCACTACTGCTGCACGAAGACCAGCATTTCTATTTGCATCCTGGCTTCAACGCGCCGGCGTTGGTGCGTGCCGCGTTCTCGACTTACTCCGGTGGTGCGCGCGTCGGCGGATCGACGATCACGATGCAGCTCGCGCGTCTGATGTACGGACTGAACACGCGAACGGTCAGTGGCAAACTCACGCAGATCG
>CAMLEO010000023.1 GCA_946478975.1 uncultured Steroidobacter sp. | reverse complement strand
TCCGTCCATCCCTGGAGCGCTGCTGAAGAAAGGTCCCTCTTTCTTAAGCTGCCGGATGGGCATACTCCCCTCGACGACCACCGCCGAAACGATCGTGGCACGCACGATTTGGCCACGGACTCGTCGCAGACGCTCCTGCGCGCTGCTCTGAGTCGCGCATCTTCGAGCTGGGCGAAAGGTCGGGGTCCCGGGAAGTTCGCCAACCCGGGTGACGATGCCGCCCTCAGCCATTCGAGCTGGCTGTTGCACGGTTGCCGTACAAACACGGCTGCGCGGTGTGCGATGTCGCGCGTTAGCGCGACGAGAGCGCAATTGAGCTGAACGCGGTCGCTGCCCAAATCGTGCGGCAGCCATCGACCGCCGATGCAAACCAAGCGAAGGACGCTGGCGAGTTTCCCGGGACCCCGACCTACGCGCCCAGCTCAGCCGAAGGCTGCGCGACGCGCGTCCGCGCCAACCGCGTCAGCGCAACCGCGAAGCGCACCCACCTGATAAAGTTAGCCAATGACCGCACCAACGCCCCAGCTCACAAACGACTTGCTCCTGCGCGCGCTGCTGCGCCAGAAGGTGGACCGCACGCCGGTGTGGATGATGCGCCAGGCGGGGCGCTATCTGCCGGAGTACCGCGCGACGCGCGAGAAGGCGGGCAGCTTTTTGAAGCTGTGCATGACGCCCGAACTGGCGTGCGAAGTGACCTTACAGCCGCTAAACCGCTTCCCCCTCGACGCGGCGATTTTGTTTTCCGACATTCTGACGATTCCCCACGCCCTCGGCCTGGGCCTGCAGTTCGAAACCGGCGAAGGGCCTCGCATCGAGCGACCCGTTCGCTCCAAGGCCGACATGGAAAAGCTCGGCGTCCCCGATCCGCATGTCAAGCTGCGCTATGTCATCGACGCGGTGAGCCTGATCCGGCGCGAGCTCAAAGGCCGGGTGCCATTGATCGGCTTCGCTGGCAGCCCGTGGACAGTGGGAACATACATCGTCGAAGGCGGCAGCTCTCGCGAGTTCTCTCGCATCAAGACGATGATGTACAACGAGCCAGCGACCTTGCGCTCGCTGCTTCAGCTGCTCGCTGACTCAACGCGTTTGTATCTAAACGCGCAGATCGCAGCCGGCGCGCAGGCCGTGATGATCTTCGACACCTGGGGCGGCGTACTCACGCCGGCTCAGTATCGTGAGTTCTCACTGCACTACATGGAAAGCATCGTCGACGGGCTCACGCGTGAAAGCGAAGGCCGGCGCGTGCCGGTGATCCTGTTTACTAAAGGTGCCGGCGACAAGTTGAGCATCATGGCGCAGACCGGCTGTGACGCGCTGGGCGTCGATTGGACAACCGATCTCGCCGACGCTCGGCGCGCCGTGAATGACAGCGTCGCGCTCCAGGGAAACCTCGATCCGAACTGTCTCTACGCCGAGCCGGAGCGGATTCGTGAGGAAGTGGCGCGGGTGCTCGCGAGCTACGGGCACGGCCATGGTCACGTTTTCAATCTCGGCCATGGCATTCATCCGGCGGTGCCGCCGGAGCATGCCGCTGCGATGATCGCAGCCGTGCACGAGCTCAGCCCCAAGTATCACACTCAATAAGCGCCGCGGCGGCGGCGCTAGTGCTTCGCCTTCAATTCATCTCTGAGCGCGCGACGCAGAATCTTGCCGACGTTGGTCTTCGGCAGCTCGTTCCTGAAATAAACATGACGCGGCACTTTGTAGCCCGTCAGTTGCTCGCGCGCGAAATCGATCACCGCCTGCTCGCTCAGCTGCGGATCCTTGCGCACGACGAAGACCGCAACAACTTCGCCTGAGTGTTCATCCGGCTGCGCGACGGCGGCGACTTCGAGAACGCCGGGGTGCGCGGCGAGCACGCTTTCGACTTCGTTTGGATACACGTTGAAGCCGGACACCAGGATCATGTCTTTCTTGCGGTCTTCAATGAACACGAAGCCGTTCGCATCCATGCGGCCGATGTCGCCGGTGCGCAGCCAATCGCCGAACATCACCTTTGCGGTTTCGTCGGGACGATTCCAATAACCTTTCATCACCTGCGGACCGCGCACGCAGATCTCGCCGACCTTGTCGAGGCCGAGCTCGTTGCCGTCATCGTCGCGAATGCTGATTTCGGTCGAGGAGATCGGCAGCCCGATCGCGCCGTTGAAATCCAGGCCGAAAGGATTGATACAGGCGGCCGGCGATGTTTCCGTCAAACCCCACGCCTGCGTCAGCACTTTGCTGGTCACACGTTTCCAGTGCTCAGCCACCGAGCGTTGCACGGCCATGCCGCCGCCGAGCGTGATGCGCAGCGCGCTGAAATTCACATCCGCGAAGCCCGGCGTGTTGAGCAGCGCGTTGAACAGCGTGTTCACACCGCTGATGTAAGTGAAGCGGAATTTCCGGATCTCGCTGACGAACGCAGGGAAGTCACGCGGGTTCACGATCAAAACATTCTGCGCGCCGAGTTTGACGAACACGATCCAGTTCGCGGTCAGCGCAAAGATATGATACAGCGGCAGTGCTGTGATGATCGTGTCCTGGCCGACGCGCGCCTCGGTACCGATCCACGACTCCGCCTGCAAAACATTCGCAACCATGTTTCGATGCGTGAGCATCGCGCCTTTCGCCACACCTGTCGTTCCGCCGGTGTATTGCAGGAACGCGATGTCTTGATGATTGGTGACAACCGGCGTGAAGGTTCCGTAGCGGCCGAGCTGCAAGGCCCGGTTGAAAGGAATCGCTCCGGGCAGATCGAACTTCGGCACCTGCTTGCGCACGTAACGCACGACCAGGTTGGCAATCACCGACTTTGGGAAATGCAGCTGATCGCCGACGCTGGTGATGATGACGCGCTCGACCTTGGTTTTGCCGATCACATCGGTGAGCGTGTGCGCAAAGTTCTCGAATATAACGATCGCTCTCGCACCCGAATCCATCAGCTGATGTTCCAGCTCGCGCGCGGTGTACAGCGGGTTGGTATTTACCACCGTCAATCCCGCGCGAAGCGCGGCGTACAGAGCAATCGGATACTGCAGGACATTTGGCATCATCACAGCGATGCGGTCGCCTTTCTTCAACCCGGCGACGTTTTGCAAATAAGCCGCGAAGTCGCGCGACAGCCGCTCGTAATCCGCATAAGTGATGGTGCGGCCCATGCTGGTGAAGGCCGGCTTGTCCGCGAAGCGCTCGCAGCTCTCATCGATGAGCTGCGCGACCGACGCGTACTGATTCGGATTGATCAGCTCCGGCACGCCCGGCGGATAGCTCTTCAGCCACGGCTTGGTGGCGGCCACCGACATGATTTCCCCCTGCGCCTGTGCGTTCATTTTTTCAGTACCTTGGCCAGGACCGGCCAGAGATTGTCCAGCAGTTGCGGTTGCGCGGCCGCGGTTGGATGAATGCCGTCGGCCTGCATCAGATTATCGTCCAGCGCCACGCCGGTGAGGAAAAAGTCCAGCAACGGCAGTTGATATTTTTGCGCCAGCTCACCATACAGCGCATGGAAGGAGTCAGCATATTCCGCCCCGTAGTTCGGCGGCATGCGCATTCCCACCAGCACCACTTGCGCGTGGGCGTTTCGGCATTGCTCGATCATGGCTTCGAAATTGGCGCGCACTTGCTTGATCGGCAGGCCACGCAGGCCGTCGTTGCCGCCGAGTTCGAGCACCACGATCGAGGGCTGGTGCAGTTCGAGGGCGCGAGGCAGACGCGTGCGCGCGCCGCCAGTGGTTTCCCCGCTGACGCTGGCGTTGATTACGCGGTAACCGTAACCTTGAGCAGTGAGCCGACGTTGCAGCAAGGCGACCCAGGTCGCATCCACTTTGACGCCATAGCCCGCGCTCAAGCTGTCGCCGAGCACCAGAATCGGGCCGGGCGCGGCCGCGGCGTGAACCAATCCCGGCGCCGCCAGTCCGAGCCCGAACAGGCTCATCAGCAAACTAACCAGCGCCGCGGTGAAACCAAACGCGCGTCGCCGACGTAAGTTTGGGCTAAGTGAGCGCTGGCAAACTGTGGTGGCCCGCGACGCGAGCTTCAGCAGTCCAGACGAGCCCAACGAGTCGAGTTCAGACCCCCACATGAGCATTGCGCAAACGGTCCTCAAAGCGGAAAAGATCACCAAGCAGGTTAGCAGCCCGGAGGGAACGCTGACCATCCTCGCGGCCGTCGACCTGAACATCGATGCCGGTGAAACAGTTGCGATCGTCGGCGCCTCGGGCGCGGGCAAGTCGACGCTGCTGGCGTTGCTCGCCGGGCTGGATGAACCGACGCAAGGGCGCATCTGGTTGAACGGCGCGGAACTGACGGCGTTGGATGAAGACGGCCGCGCAGCCGTGCGCGCTCAGCATGTCGGCTTCGTCTTTCAGAGTTTCCATCTCGTGCCCTCGCTGACCGCCATCGAAAATGTGATGTTGCCGCTGGAGCTGGCGGGCAAGCCTCGCGCCCGCGAAGCGGCGGCGGAAGTGCTGGGAAAAGTCGGCCTGACGCCGCGTCGAGAACATTATCCCCGGCAACTGTCGGGCGGCGAACAACAGCGTGTCGCAATCGCGCGCGCGTTTGTGACTCAACCGGCGTTGCTGTTTGCCGACGAGCCGACCGGCAACCTGGATTCTGCGACCGGCGAACGCATCATCGATCTGTTGTTCGAGCTGAATCGCGCGTCGCAGACGACGCTGGTCGTGGTCACACACGACGGCAAAATTGCGCAGCGATGCGGGCGCACGATCCGCATCGACGCCGGCAAGGTCGCCTCATGAAAGCACTACGACTCGCATTACTGGCGCTCGCACGCGACGGCAAGTCGGGTGAGTTGCGAGTGCTGTTGCTGGCGCTGCTCGTCGCCGTGTCCGCGCTCACGGCGGTTGGCTTTTTCACCAGTCGCGTGACGCTTGCTGTCGATCAGCAGGCTGGCGAAGTGCTGGCGGCGGATCTGCGGCTGCAGTCACGCATGCCACTGAAACGTGAATATTTCCAGGCCGCGGCAGCGGCGGGATTGCAGACTGCGGAGCTGATGAATTTTCCCAGTGTCATTTTCAATGGGGACGACAGCGCGCTCACCGCGGTTCGCGCCGTTTCCGAGGGATATCCATTGCGAGGCCGCGTCAGAGTGGCCGACGTGCCATTCGGTCCGGCGCAGGAAGTTCTCACGATCCCGGGCAAGGGTGAAGCCTGGCTGGAGCCGAAATTGTTCGCTCAGCTGGGCCTCAAGGTCGGCGACAAAATTCGCGTCGGCTCCGCCGAGCTCACCGTCGCACGAGTGCTCGACTATCGGCCCGATCAGGGATCGAGCTTCGCTGATCTGGTATCGACGCTGATCATGCGCCTGGACGACGTCCCCGCCACGGGTCTTGCGAAACAAGGCAGTCGCATCTCTTATTTCGGGCTGTTCGCCGGCAAACCTGCGGCGGTAGCGACATTCAAAGAGCAGCTCTCGGCGATGAAAGACCGCGGACAGCGGCTCGTCGACATCGCCGAAGCGAGTCCACAAGTTCGCTCCGCCTCCGATCGCGCCGGACGCTTTGTGAACCTGGCCGCGCTGGTCACTGTGCTGCTTGCGGCGATCGCGGTCGCTATCGCCGCGCGACGTTACGTGTCGCGGCACCTGGATATCGCCGCATTGATGAAAAGCATGGGTGCTTCGCAGCGGCTGGTGCTCGCAATCAGCCTGTGGCAACTGTTGATGATCGGGTTGATTGCCGGCGTGCTCGGCGTCGCGATCGGCTACGCGGCCCAGGAAGGTCTCACCTATTTTTTGAAAGACATGGTGCGCACGGTACTGCCGTCGCCAGAGCTCGACGCAGCGTGGCTGGGCCTCGCGACGTCCGTGCTGATCCTGATCGGTTTCGCATTGCCGCCACTGCTTCAGCTGCGCCATGTACCTCCGGCGCGAGTGTTGCGTCGGAATCTCGAGCCGCCGCCGCTGCGTTATGCCACTGTCTACGGCACCGCCTTGGTCGCTCTGATCGCGCTCGTAGGTTGGCTGGTCCGCGATGCCGACCTGTTGATGTATGTATTCGGCGGCACGTTTGTAACGTTTGCGGTGCTGATGCTCGCCGGTTGGGTGTTGGTTCGCGGCCTGAATGGCTTGCGTGGCAATGTCGGTGTCTCCTGGCGCTATGGCATGGCGAACATCGCGCGTCGCGGCCGCGACAGCGTCATTCAGATCGTCGCGTTCGGCCTGGGATTGATGGTGTTGCTGCTGCTCGCCGTCGTTCGCAACGATCTCATGAAGGAATGGCGCGCGAGCCTGCCCGAGAATGCGCCGAACTATTTCATGATCAACATCCGGCCGGATCAAACGGATGCCGTGCGTGACTACTTCGCCAAGAACTCCGTCACGCCGCCGCAGCTGGTGCCGATGATCCGTGCCCGACTGACCAAGATCGGCGGCACCGAGATCAGTGATATGACCATCAAGAGCGACCGCGGCCGCGATTTCATCGATCGCGAAGCGAATCTCACCTGGTCCGATACCTTGCAGTCAGATAACAAAATCGTTGCCGGCGAGTGGTGGCGTGAAGGCGATGGCGGCGGGCCGCGCGTGTCCGTCGAGATCGACCTGGCCAAGGCGCTGGGATTGAAGCTCGGCGACCAGCTCACCTATGACGTGGCCGGCGAAACCTTTACCGCCCGCGTCAGCAGCTTTCGCGAGGTGCAGTGGGATTCGTTCCGTCCGAATTTCTTCATGGTGTTCTCGCCGGGAACGCTGGATGACGCCACCGGTACATACATCACCAGCGTGCATATTCCGCAGCAGCAAAAGTCGATGATGCTGGGGCTTGCGCGTCAGTTTCCCGAAGTCACGGCGATCGATCTGGACGCCATCCTCGCACAGGTGCGTGGCGTGATGGATAAGGCTTCGCTGGCTGTACAGTACGTCTTCGCCTTCACGTTGCTCGCGGGTGTGACGGTGCTGCTCGCGGCGATTCAAGCGACCCGTGACGAACGACGTTACGAAAGCGCGATGTTGAGAACGTTGGGTGCGAGCCGGCGCGTGGTCCTGCAGGGCGTCGCTGCCGAGTTCACAACGCTCGGTCTGCTGGCGGGCACGCTGGCGGCGATCGGAGCGACCGCGGCAGGTTATTTCCTCGCCACTCGGGTATTCAATCTGCAATACACGTTCGATATCACTGTGTGGGCAGTGGGCCTGGTCGCCGGCGCGGTACTCGTCGGCGTGAGCGGCACGCTGGCGACGCGATCGGTTGTGAATCATCCGCCGGTCGCGACGCTGAGAGGCGGCTAGTCTAAAACAACACTACTGCAGGCCCAGCATGAACCAGCCGTATTCCTCGGTCTGGCCGCGCCAGTTGTATGCGTCGATGCGTACGAGATAGTTGCCGGGACCGAACGCGGAGGAGTTCAAGCTCATGCGCAGCTCTTTGTTGGAGTCGCGCGTGATTCGTTTGATTTGCATCACGCGCACACCGTCGGTTTTATCGACGGTGATTTGAAACTGCGTCATCTTGCCTTCGTTCGCGTCGATGCTGATGTCGAGCAGCTCCGCGGGATTGAGCCAGCCGAGCGCCACGGTCGGCTGCGACGGTTTTCCTTTCGCGGGCTGAATCGTGTAGTGCTGCTGCCGGCCCGGAGGCTGCATCTGGATCGCAGTTAGTTCTTTCTTCGTGCCCTGCAGTTGCTCGGCGAGCGAGCTTGCTTTCAGCGCGTACATCACCGCGACGCCGGCGGCGACCAGCACCGCAGCTAACAAAGCGATCAGGATCGTCCGATTCAACCCTTCGCCGATGAAGCTCCGGCGCATTTCTTCGCGAGCTTCATCCGCATCGAAACCGTCTTCGGCGACTTCCATCGCCGTACGCGTGGCGCTCGAAGGCAGCGCGGCGAAGTCGGCCTCGGCGTCTTCGGCCGGCCGACGCGACAGCCGCGCCTTCAGGCGCACCGGAATCGGCAGGCTGCCCAGGAATTGCGGATGGTCCAGGCAGAACTGTTCGAATTCACGCGCCTCGCGCACCGTGAGCTCGCCGGACAGATAGCGATCTACGATGTGCTCGTTTTCGATGTACTTGCGATCCATCCGCGCCGCCTGTTGCCATAACGCGGCCCCGAGGTTAACAAAAGCTCTTCAGGGGCGATTTGGCACAGTCCGCAAAATTCGACGGCAGTGCGACCCGGCGCACATTTTTCACTGCGCCGTCGCGTTCTTGGCTTTCTCCGCTTCTTCGGCCATGCACTTGGCGCACTTCGGCCAGAACGGCTTGGCGATGTGCGCCAGGATGGAGCGGTTGCCCTCGGCGAAGAACTTGCGCATGGCCTGCGATTGGGGCGAATCGGTGTAGCCCAGGCCGACGACGCGAACCTGGGTCATGTTGTCGCCGGCGGGATGCATGTAAATCACCGTCCAGGTTCCGGCCACCGCATCTTTGTATGGAAAGCTGGCTGGCGGCTGCTTGATGCGAATCGCGAGCATTCGCTCCGGCTCGTACGCCAGGATCTCGTTGACGATGGTCTCGGCATCGCCGAGCTTTCCTTGCGGGTTGTAATTCGCGCGGATCAGCCCGCCGATCTTCAAGTCCACATCGGCGAGCGCGGCGCCGGTCTGTTTGTAACCTTCCGAAGTGGTGAAGATCCGCCACACCTCGGCAGTCGAGGTGTTGATAAATCCTTCGGTGACTTCCGGCTCGGCGGCCGCGGCGGGGCGCGTCGACAGCGCAAGCCAACCCAACAGCGCACCCATCATTACGACAACTCGCACGCTGCGCGCGGGGAATTCCCTATTCATAATTTCTTGCAGACCTCTGGCCGATACTGCGATGCTTCAGTCGCGGGTGTAATGCGGAGCAAACGCCGCTACGCACCTGCCCGCGGCGCCTATAAATAGTACCCAGAATTAGCTCTCGACTGGCGGTTGGTTCGCATGATTCTCACCCTGGAAGTGACGGGCGCGCACGCTCAAGAAATGGGTGCTGGTCACCGCAAGGTCTTCAAGGCCATCGGCGGCACCATCGGTCGACTGCCGGACAATGACTGGGTGTTCACCGATCCCTATATTTCCGGCCGCCACGCGCTGATCCGCTACCTCGGCGGCAAGTTCTACGTCGAGGACACCAGCACCAACGGCGTGTACATCAACTCCACCGACAATCGCCTCCCGCGTGGCGAGCCGACGGAATTGCACGACGGCGACTTGTTGTATATCGACGCCTACAAGGTCAACGTTTCCATCAGCGGCAGCGACAGCACCGTCACGCTGCTCTCGAACCGCACGATGTTCCACATCGAGCACGAAGACGAAGAAGAGGAAGAAGAAGAGGAGGATGACGAGCCGAAGTCCAACGCCACCGCGACGTTGTTCGCGCAACGGACGGAGTTGCCACCGGTCGCGAAGCCGGTCGCGAAGGCGGCTGCGCCAAAATCGAGCAGCGAGGAGCAACTGCAAGCATTGTTCGACGCCGCCGGCATCGAAGGGCTGGATCCGTCGACCGAAGCCGCGCGGACCTTGGGAGGCATGTTACGAGTTGCCCTGGGCGGCATCATGGAATCGCTCCGCATGCGCGAGCGCATGAAAGACGACTTACGAATGAAAGGCACCACCTTCAAAGCGGCCGCCAACAATCCGCTCAAGTTCTCCGCGAACGTGGAGGATGCATTTCATAATCTGCTGGTGAAGCGCAATCCCGCGTACCTGCCCCCAGTGGACGCCTTCGCGGAGGCGTTCCATGATGTGCGGGATCACCAGGTGGCGCTGCCGGCTGCCATGCGCCTGGCGTTCGAATCGATGCTGTCGCAGTTCGATCCGTTGCGCCTGCAGGAGGAATTCGACCGACAGATGAAGGGCTCCATCCTCGGTGTGCCGGGCAAACTGCGGTACTGGGACTTGTACCGCGACAAATACGGCGATTTGATCAAAGATGCCGAAGCGGGATTTCGTGCATTGTTCGGCGACGCGTTCGCGCGTGCGTACGAGGAACATCTGGAGCGGTTGAAACAACCCGGCCGCTCCGCAGGACAGTAGCACTCATGGAAGACACCTTGGTCGAAGAAGACATTCACCCCGTGTATGTATCGGCGGGCATCAGCGATGTCGGCCGGCTGCGTCCCTCCAACCAGGACGCGCTCGCCGAGCTCAACGACGTCGGCGTCTGGGCCGTGGCCGACGGCATGGGCGGGTATCGCGACGGCGATGTCGCGAGCCGCATGGTCTGCGAGTCGCTACAGGGCCTGAGCGGCGAAGGCACGCTGGAGCAGGCGATCGACGTTCTGCGTCAGCGCGTGACCGATGTGAACCGCCGTTTGTATGAAGCGTCGGTGCGGCGGATCAATCCCATCGTCAGCGGCAGCACGGTGGCGCTATTGGTGGTGAGGCGTACGTCATGCGCCGTGATCTGGGCCGGTGACAGCCGGGTCTATCGATGGCGCCACAATCGTCTGACCCAGCTCACGACCGACCACACCTGGGCGGCCGAGCTCAATTTGCAGCATGCAGAAGAAGAGGCCGATCACGCCATCACGCGTGCCGTCGGCGGTGAAAGCACACTCGCGCTCGATGTGCGCCGGGACAAAGTGCTGCTCGGCGACCGATATCTCTTGTGTTCGGATGGCCTGACCCGCGAACTCGGTGAAAGTCAGATCGCCGCCGCACTGGGCGGGCCCGATGTTCAGGCGTGCGCCAGGAAACTGATCGAGATGACGTTGAAAGCAGGCGCGCGAGACAATGTGACAGTGGTCGTCGTCGAAGCGACCTGACCGATCTTCAGGCGCGAAACTTCGCGCGAATCTCCCGAATCGCCCGGCTCGCGTCCATCTGCAGCGCCTCTGAGATGGCGATGAACTCGATCACGTCGATGCGGCGCTCGCCACCCTCGTATTTGGAGATGAAGCTCTGCGGCTTGCCGAGACGATCGGCGAGCTGTTGCTGCGTCATGCCGGCCTTTTCGCGGGCGGCGACCAGCAACTCCAGCAATCGAACATGAGCGGGCGAACGCAGTGATTTCAAGACAGCGGCTCCATGGAGGGCGCCCGTGTCTATATTCCGGCTTCCCGAATATCCCAACTTAGGATAAACTTCTTGCCGTCACGTGGTAGCGCGCAGGTGGCGTGAGTGATCACAGCGAAGAAGCCGGAGCTCTTGGATCCGAAGACACTCGCGCTCATGGCGCCGACCATACGCGACGAATTGCTCAAACGCATACAGGCCGGCACGCTGAAGGTCGGCGATTCGCTGCGGCAGGTGTTTGTAGAAATGTTCGGCGAGCGAACCCGCAACGAATGGTATTTGTTCCTGCTGTTCGCCTCGCCGATCGCGCGCAAGATCGCCATCCAGCGCGCCAGCAGCGGCGAGCGCATCGGCGACACTCACATCGATGTTGCCGAGTTGAGGAAGTGGCTGTGGTGGTTGGACACCATGGATCCGCTGTGCGCGCGCATGATCGACCTGCATTATTTCGCGGGCCTGAGCTTCAAAGAAGCTTCCGAACTGCTGGATCTGCCGCCGCACTCCATCATCCGCGACCTGCGCTTTGCCAAGGCCTGGCTGATGCTGAAGCTGGACCCGGTCGAGTGAGCGCCGGCCGGGGGTGCCGGCGCTGAAGAATCGTTCATTTCGTGCATGGGCGAAAATCTGCTGTAATCGCGGCCTTTCCGGCTCCGATCGCTTGTCTTCTTCGACAATGAGCAGCAAACCCCAGACCCCCCCGGCCAAGGCCGCCAAAACGGCCATCACCCCCACTCGCGAAGAGAATTACGCCGAGTGGTATCAGCAAGTTATCCGCGCCGCCGACCTGGCGGAGAATTCCGCCGTGCGCGGCTGCATGGTGATCAAGCCGTGGGGCTATGCGCTGTGGGAGAACATGCAGCGCGTGCTGGACGAGATGTTCAAGGCCACCGGTCACCAGAACGCCTACTTCCCGTTGTTCATCCCGTTGTCGTTTCTGCAAAAGGAAGCGGCGCACGTGGAAGGCTTCGCGAAGGAGTGCGCGGTCGTCACCCATCACCGCCTGGAAGCGGGCCCGGACGGCAAGCTGCGTCCCGCGGGCGAGCTGGAAGAGCCGCTGATCGTGCGCCCGACCTCGGAGACCATCATCGGCGATGCGTTCTCGCGCTGGGTGCAGAGCTATCGCGACCTGCCGCTGCTGATCAATCAGTGGGCGAACGTCGTGCGCTGGGAAATGCGTACGCGCATGTTCCTGCGCACGGCCGAATTCCTCTGGCAGGAAGGCCACACCGCGCACGCCACCAAGCAGGAGGCGGTTGAAGAAACCATGCGCATGCTGGAGGTCTACGCGACCTTCGCCGAAGAATGGATGGCCGTGCCGGTGATCCGCGGCGAGAAGACCGCCAATGAACGCTTCCCGGGCGCCGAGCAGACGTTCTGTATCGAAGCCATGATGCAGGATCGCAAGGCGTTGCAGGCCGGCACCAGCCACTTCCTGGGCCAGAACTTCGCCAAGGCCAGCGGCATCGAATTCCTGGACCAGAACGGCCAGCACCAGCACGCCTGGACCACCAGCTGGGGCATGTCGACGCGACTCATCGGCGGCCTGCTGATGACGCATTCCGATGACGACGGCCTGGTGTTGCCGCCGAAGCTGGCGGCGGTGCAGGTGGTGATCCTGCCGATCTATCGATCCGATGAAGATCGCGCACGGGTGATCGAGTATTGCCGCTCCGTCGCCACCGAGCTGCGAGCGCAGCGATTTGCGGATCGCGCCGTTTCCGTCGTGGTCGACGAACGTGACGAGCGCGGCGGCGACAAAGTCTGGAATTGGATCAAGAAGGGTGTGCCGGTACGCATCGAGGTCGGCCCGCGCGATCTTGAAAAGGACGCGCTGTTCGTCGGTCGTCGCGATCGCGCGCCCAAGGACAAGCAGAGCATTCCGCGTACCGAGTTCGTTGCGTCCGTGGCCGCGACGTTGCAATCGATCCAGGACGGATTGTTTGCTAAAGCGCTTGCGTATCGCGAGCAATACACGCGCCGTATCGATACGAAAGAAGAGTTCTACGAGTACTTCACCGCGCCCCGGGTCGAGGAAAACGCGCCGACGCCGATTCACGGCGGCTTCGCGCTGACTCACTTCAGCGGCGACGCGTCGGTGGAAGAAAAGATCAAAGCCGACCTGAGCGTGACGGTGCGCTGTATTCCGCTGGAGAAGAGCGAGCCCGGCACCTGTCCGTTCACCGGCAAGCCCAGCGCGCAGCGGGTGGTGTGGGCCAAGGCGTATTGATTTGTCTCCAGTCACGCGCGCCAGTTGGCAAATTCACTTCTGTGTCGTGCTGTGGGGATTCACCGCCATCTTTGGCAAGCTGATCTCGCTCGGCACACTGTCGCTGGTGTGGTGGCGCATGATGCTCGTCGCTGGATCGCTGGCACTCGTGCCGCGATTCTGGCGCGGGGTGTCGCAGCTGCCGCCGCGATTGATCGCAACCTACGCCGGTATTGGCATGGTGGTCGCGATGCATTGGCTGGCGTTCTATGGGTCGATCCGACTCGCGAACGCCTCGGTCGCGGCGACGTGCCTGGCACTCACGCCGGTGTTTCTTGCGTTCATCGAGCCGTTCCTGGTCGGTCGTCGCTTCGATCCGCGTGAAGTGCTGTTCGGTGTCGCGGCGATTCCTGGTGTGATGCTGGTGGTCGGCGGCACGCCGACGACGATGCGGCTCGGCATCGCTGTCGGCATCCTCGGTTCGCTGCTGGTCGCGATCTTCGCCAGCCTCAACAAACGTTTCATCGGCACCAGCGACGCGCTCGCTGTCACTGGCCTGGAGATGAGCGCCGGATTGCTGCTCGTGAGTATCGGCGCGCCACTGCTGACGAGCGATGCGGTGTTCGTGCTGCCATCGCTGCGAGACGCACTATTTCTAGCTCTGCTCGCCGGCGGCTGCACGCTGCTGCCATTCGCGGTGTCGCTGGCAGCGCTGCGTCACGTCAGCGCGTTTTCAGCGACAATCGCTCTGAACATGGAGCCGGTGTACGCCATCATTCTGGCGATCGTGCTGCTCGGTGAGCAGCGTGAGCTCAGCCCGAGTTTCTATCTGGGCGTCGCGATCGTGCTGGCGGCGGTGTTTCTGCATCCGTTAGCCCGGAAAAAGTCGCGCCTTTTGCCGGGCGAGTCGAAAGGGCCTCGGCCGCTTTCGAACAGAAAAAACTAGAAGGAACCTACCGTCGTTGCAGCAGCTGGTCCACGCGATCCCGATACGACCGGCTGAGCTTGATCTCCTGGCCGTCGTCGAGCGTCAGGAAATATTCGCCGTTGGTGTGCGGCCGCAAGCGTCGCACTCGCTGCACGTTGACGATGGTCGAACGATGCACGCGCTGAAAGATCTTGGGGTCCAGCACGGCTTCCAACGACTTCATGGTTTCGCGTAACACATACGTGCGGCCATCGGCGTGCACGCACATATAATCTCCGGCCGCATCGATCCAATCGATCGTCGTTACATCCAGGCGCACCGTTCCGGCGTCGTCGCGGATCGGCAGGATGCGAGGGTATTGCGGGTCGTTACTCGTCGTGGTCTGCAAGCACTCCCGCAGCGAATGTTCGTCGACGGTGCCGCTGCCTTGCGTGCTCGCGAGCAGATTCATCAGTTTCTCGCGCTGGCTCAGCGCATTCTTCTGTTGCCAGTAACCGCGCACACGATCGAGCGCTTGCACGAAGCGCGCGTCGTTGATCGGCTTGAGCAAATAATCGATGGCCTGCGCTTCGAAGGCATCCAGCGCGTAGCGATCGAACGCGGTGACGAAGATCACCATCGGCATGGATTCCTGCGGCACGCGTGCCAGCACGTCGAAACCGGACAGGCCCGGCATCTGGATGTCCAGAAACATCAGATCGGGTTTGTGCTCCATGATGGCCGCGATGGCTTCGCGTCCATTCGCGCAATGGGCGACGATTTCAACGTCGGTGTGAGGGGCGAGACGCAGCTCGACTCCTCGGCGCGCCAGTTCCTCGTCGTCGACGATAATGGTGCGAATCGGTCTGTCGCTCATCGTCTGTTCCAATCTCTCATGCCGCCAGTGCCGCGGCCTGTTCGGCTGGCAACGTCAATGCCACCCGCAAGCCCGGCTCGGTGTTGCTGACCGACACGCGACCGCGCTCTCCATACAGAACCTGCAATCGTTCGCGTGTATTACGAATGCCGACACCCCGGCCGTTAGCGAGTCGCGTGGCATCGATCATCCCCGGGCCGTCGTCGGACACTTCGAGTTGCAGCATGCCGCCGGTGACGTGCGCGCCGATGCGGATCTTTCCACCTTGCTCGCAAGGCGACACTGCATATTTGATCGCGTTCTCGATCAACGGCTGCAACAGCAAGCTCGGCATCAGCATCGCGCTCGCCCCCGCATCGATCGCGTACTCCAGCCTGAGCCGCTCCCCGAAGCGCATCTTCTCTATATTCAAGTACAAGTTGAGCGCGTCCACTTCCTGGGCCACGGTCACCTTTTTCATCGGGTCCTGGTCCAGCGTGTAGCGCAGGAACTCTGACAGCCCGGTGACTGCAGAGTTCGCGACACTATTGCGATTGTCCAGGATGAGGGTGGAAATCGCATTGAGTGTGTTGAACAGGAAGTGCGGGTTGAGTTGGTAACGCAACATCTTCAGCTGCGCCTCCTGGGCCAGCGAGGACGCCTGCAAGGTGGCCACACGTTGCGTCTGCAACGACTCGTAATAACGCACGCCGAAGTACAGGCCGATCCAGCACGCCATCAGATAAGTAGAGCTCATCGCGCCCATCAGGTACTCGTACCAGTGGGTCATGGGCCACTCGGGTTCGAGGTACCGGTGATAGAACCAGTTCATGGGCAGGCGCAGCAGGCAGGCGGTGACATACGCCGCAGCGATGCCGCCCATGATCATCGTGGCCGGCGGCTTGTTCCATAACCAGCGACAGATGTAGCGCAGCGGTGCGCTCAGAATGCAGCCGGAGATGGCTGCGACCGCGATGTATTCCACATAAGCAACCGGCTTGCCGTACAGGATCGCGCCCAGGTACTGCGAGATGCCGTAGGCGCTCCAGCCCAGCATGTGGAGCGACCAGAACAGCAGGTTACGGTTGCGTTTCAGTTGTGTGAGATCCATGCGGCCACTCTAAGCAAGGGACGCATAGCAATACAACGTTTCGTCGCGCCGCCGGCACGCCCGGTCGCAAGCCGTGCCCAGACGCAAAAGTAGTGAATCCGCCGCGTGCGCCGAAGCGATCAGAGGGCGCGATGAGCGGACGGAATGATGCGCGCCCCGAACCGATCCAATTCAGCGTCGATAAAAATTTTCGCGCGGCGCTTGCAACCGTTTCGACGGTCACCGCATCTCAACGACAAGCGCGCGATGAACCGTATCGGAAAAGAGATGAAAGTGAGAGGAGACTCGATCATGACCAGTGCCAAGAACGTCCGCGTCGCGCGTTTCGTCGTTGCCTTCGGTGTTGCCGCCCTGTCGTGCGGTGCAGCTTCGGCCCAGCCCGTCTCCCAGAATGAGGCGGAGAGTGCCCAGACTGTCGTGCGCTACACCGATCTGGATTTGTCGAAAGACGCGGATGTGCGCTCGCTGTATGCACGCCTGCAGCACGCCTCGGCCCGAGTGTGCGGTCAGTACAACGACCTGCGCAGCCTGGCGAAGAAGCACTCGTACGATGTTTGTTATCAGGAGTCGCTGTCGCGTGCGGTCGACGCAGTGAATCATTCAGCGGTGACGGCGATGTTTGCCGCCGACAGCCGCATCAAGCTGGCCGGCCGCGTCGCTAAGGTGTCTGCGAACACCTAAGCGTCGTGGCTCTGAAAGGGGCGACGGTCGGGGGTTGCAGCCCGACCGTCGCCAGGCCTTGCTCATGCCAGGCTACTCTTCGCGTTGCGCCGTCACTTTAGCTTTGCCGAGCCGGGTTTCGCGCCAGGTGATGTAGATCGTCGAGCCGATGATCACGCTGGCGCCGATCAGCGTCATGCGATTCGGCAGCTCGTGAAACAGGAAATATCCCAACATGACGGCAAACACCAGGCGGGTGTAATCGATCGGCGCCATCACGGCCGCGTCGCCTTCCGACATGCCTCGAATGTAACAAGCCTGCGTGATCACACCGAGCACACCCATCGCGCTCAGCAGCAGCAAGTCTGCGAATGCGGGCGTGCGCCACACGAACAACGCCGGTGGAATCGACAGCACGAAACCTAACGTCGCCGACCAGGCCATGAGCGTCGTCGTGGTGTGATCGCGCGTCATGAACTTCATGCCCGCCACAGTGAGTGCCACTAACAACGCCGCCACCAGCGACGCTATGACCGGCCAGCTCATGCCGACGCTCGCGGACGGCTGAAGCATCAGCAATGCACCCAGGAATCCGATCGCCGTCGCCGTGATCCGGCGTGGACCGACGTGTTCTTTGAGAACGAAAGCGGCCAGCGGCACCAACCACAGCGTACGAGTGAACGACAATGCGTTCGCATCGGCCAGCGGCAGCTTTTGATATGCATAGAAGCCCAGGATCATGCCGATGGTGCCGGCGCTGGCGCGAAATATCAGCAGGCCAGGACGATTGGTTCGAAACACCCCGCGCGGGTTGCGGGCGATCAGCGGCAGCATCACCACCAGGCCGGCGGCATTTCGATAGAAGGTCTGCAACGCCGCCGGGTAGTCGGCGCCCAGATACTTGATGAGCAAGGTCATCAAAGTAAACGTCGCGGCGGAGGCCAGCATCCACAGCGCTCCGCGGGAATTCCGATGCAGACGGTTGAAAGAGTTCGTTAGATTCGACACGCAGCCACAGCCAGCACCGCAGCTCCAGGGGCGGCGGACCGAACTCTACCTGAATGTGCCGTGCGTGTGGCGGTTACAGGCGCGGCCCGACCAGGCCGATCAGACCGATGAGAATCAGGTAGATCGCAACGATGAAATTCAACAAGCGCGGCAGGATCAGAATCAGGATGCCGGCGACCAGCGCGACCAGGGGACCGATGCTGACGAACATACTCATGGCGCCTTCTTGGAGTTTGAAAACCGCGAGTGGGGCACCGGAGGTAAGTCGTTAGCCGGCCATTTGTTCCTTCAAGCAAGCCGGTCCTGGAGCCACTTGGAGATATCCATCACTTCCTCCAGGCAGACCTGGTGCGCCATCGGATAGCTGCGCCAGTCGATGCGATAGCCCAGCTTCACCAGCACGTCTCGCGATGCCTCGCTGAGCCCGGGCGGAACGACGCCGTCGTGAGTGCCATGACACATCAGAATTGGAATATCGCGATTCACCGCCGACGCCTCATTCACGACCGACGCGCGCAACGGCAGATACGTCGACAACGCCATGATGCCCGCAAGCCGCTGCGGGTAGCGCAGCCCGGTCTGGAACGCGATGGCGCCGCCCTGCGAAAAGCCGGCAATCACGATCTTGCTGGCCGGGACGCCCTGCGCAACCTGCTGCTCGATATATTTCCTCACCACTGTCTCCGACCCGCGAATGCCCGCGTCGTCCTCGGCGCGTTCCGGACCGAATCCGGTGATGTCGTACCACGCCCGCATGACAAAACCGTTGTTGATGGTGACGGGCCGGGGTGTTGCGTGCGGAAAGATGAATCGCGTCGACAGCGTCGCCGGCAGATGCAGCTCGTTCACAATCGGCACGAAATCGAAACCATCGGCCCCCAGGCCGTGCAGCCAGATCACTGCGGACGTGGCGGGAGCGCCGGGGTTGAGCACCACCGCGTCCGCGCTCTCCTGAGTCGTATGAGCCATGATTCAACTCGCTCTCTTCAATGTTTCCGCCACGGCCGCGCCGAGCTCGGCCATGTCGAACGGTTTTCGTAACTGTCTCGTGCTGCCGAGCGCGCCTTCGACGGCGGAGCTGTCGGCATAGCCTGAGACGATCAATACCGGCAGGCCCGGTTGTTTCAATTGCGCGGCCTTCGCGACCTCGGCGCCGTTCATGCCGGGCATGGCGAAATCGGCGAGCAGCAGATCGAAACGATGCCGGTCGAGCAGCACCAGCGCCTCGGCACCGTCGCCGACGTCGTGCACCTGATAGCCCAGCGTGCGCAGCGACTCGCTCATGAACCGACGCACCAGCTTGTCGTCGTCGACGATCAGGAGCGTGGCCCCGTTCGCGGCGGTGAGCTGTTCCGGTTCCTCCAGCACAGGGTGTGACGGCGCCGGCATCGGCACCGCGTTTGGCGCCGCCATCGGCAGCGTCAAGCGTACCGTCGTGCCGCGATTGATTTCACTCTCGATGTCGAGCGAGCCGCCGGATTCGCGCGCCACCGCGTACACCTGCGACAGCCCGAGCCCCGTGCCTTGGCCGACACGCTTGGTAGTGAAGAATGGTTCGATCGCGCGCACGCGAACCTCTTCGCTCATTCCCGTGCCGGTGTCGGTGACGGATAACTGCACGTAATCGCCTTTCGGCAGATGACGGCCGACGTCGTCAGCACGCCTGGCGCTGATGATCAGCCGGCCGCCGTCGGGCATGGCATCGCGGCCGTTGAGCGCCAGGTTGAGCAGCGCCAGTTCGAGCTGATTCGAATCGCTCATCACCATGCGCGCCTCCGGTTCGAGCTGCATGCTCAGATGCACCGCGGGCCCGACCGATTGTGTGATCAGTCCGCTGATGCCGTTGAACAGCTGCTGCAAATCCACGGCCCCGACCGACATTCGCTGACTGCGCGAAAACGCCAGCAGCTGCGAAGCGAGCTTCGCTCCTCGCCGGGATGCTTCCAAAGCGTTATCCGACAGGCGTCGCAGCCGATCGTTGTCCTGCACGCGTGAGCGAATCATGTCCAGGTTGCCGATGATGGCGGTCAGCAGATTGTTGAAGTCGTGCGCGATGCCGCCGGTGAGCTGGCCGACCGCTTCCATTTTCTGCGACTGGCGCAATGTTTCTTCCGCCCGGCGCCGCTCGGACATATCGCGCAACACCAGCACGATCAATGTGCCGCCGAGCAAGAGTGCGACCAGGGCTGCCAGCGTCGCGGCAATGAACGACCACAGCGTCGGCGTGTCGATCATGTGCGAATCGACCGCGAGATGCGCCGACCATCCCGACCACGACGACGTGTAGAACGCCGTGTAGTTCTTCAACCCTTCATACGTGGTGCCCGGATAAAAGCCGCGAACGTCGCGTTTCATGGCGTCGCGCACGAAATGGGTCGACGGCGTGCCGACGCGGGTTTCAAAGTTGCGCGTGCGCGCGACGAACGTGCCGTCGCGATCGACGATGGCGGCAGTCGAGCCGGCGGGCGCAATCGCCATCAGCAAATCCTGAAACACCTGCGGCGAGATTGCGGCGCTGATGATGTAACGCAGTTCGCGATCGTGTACGACCGGCGTGTAGACCCACACCAGCGCTTCCGGCGCCGGACTGATCGAGCCTGCATATGCCGCCTGTTGACGCCGCACTTCGCGCAGGCCTTCGATGTGAGTCGCAGTCAACGGCGCTGGCTCGCCGAGGGGCCGTCGCAGATCGAAGATTTCCTGTTCGGTCCGCACATCGAGCAACGCCAGCGTGCGCCAGCTCGGATTGGTGGCCAGCACGCGTTGCATGCGTTCATAGAACTCCGGCATCTTGCCCTGAGCGAGATGCACCGAGCTGGACAGCACGCCGATGGCGGCGAGGTCGCGACGCAGCCGGCCGTCGACGAGCATCGTGAGAATCTCGCTGCGTCCGAGCGTCGCGGTTTCGATGCGGGCTCGCTCGGCGCGTAGAAAATAAAAGGCGCCCACCGCTACGAACACCAAAGTGGGCAGCGTGGCGGCAACCCCCAAAGTGACCAGCGAGCGCCGGAAGAATCGCATTGTTGGAGATCTCTTCCGTGCGTGACTTGAGCGGCTATTCTGCCTTGCGTCGCCGGGCCCAGGTAGGTCTCAGTAGCGGCTCACCGGCAGCGCGTAGGAAATCAACCGAGACTCGCCTCAGGGGCGCGGCGCTTTGACGAACGTCACGGAAATGGCAAAGTGCCTGCGCCACAGTGCTTCCTTAGAAATCCAACGTGGGCGTCCCTTCCATGCAGTCGCGCAAACTTCACGGCCTGATCGCATTCGGCCTGTTTCTCATCGCGGCCACCGTCTATGCCGCTTTCTCCGGTAAGCCGGTGGATTTGTGGCGGGTCGCGCTGTGGAGCCTGGTAGGCGTCGGCAGTTATATGGTGCTATCGCGGCTGTTCGGGTTCGATCCCCACCGCACTCGGGTCGATTCCACGGCGCCGGCGTACGTGCACTATGTGGATCGTTGGGAATTGCGCCTGGGGCAGGCGACGCTATCGATGCTGGGCGGGATCGTGATCGCAGCCCGGCTGTTCGATTCGGAGCATTTCGTCACCGCCGTGGTCAGCGGCACGCTGTCGGCCTGGACGTATTTTGCGTTTCGTCTCTACGCCGGCGGCTATCGAGCCCGCGCCGGCGCTTCCAGGCCGCGCGGCTGAACGACTTCAGGCGGGCAGCGGCAGATTTTCCAGCAGGTGCAGCTCGTAGACCACGAGCGCGCTGTAACAGCCGACCACGAAAAACAACAGCGCCTCGCCCGGCAGGAACCTGAACAGGCGCATGCGGGCGCAAGCGACCAGCACCGCGGCGCCGATGCTGGTCAAAGCCAGCTTGATGGCGGCGAACCAGCCCAGGTTGTGGGGGACGAACAGCGCCATCACCGGATTCGCCTCGTTCGCGCCCTGCGAAATCAGCATGACGGTGAGCACGCCATCGAGCACGGACAAGCCAAGAATCAACAGCACCAGCGCCAGCACCCGCGGTGAATGCCAGTCGACGATGGGATAGGCCCGATCGGTCGAGCGCCGACCGAAGCGCCGGCGCGGATTCAATGCTCCACGCCAATACGCGGCAACACTCATGTGCCGACGTTCGACGCCGCTGCGACGTTCATGGGGAGCGCGGTCCTTTGCGTGCATGATTCCTCTAATCACTGCAATTTGCGCAGCAGTTTGAGGGAATGCCTCAATGGCAGGGGATCGAGTTACCGTAATCAGCACACAAAGAAATGTGCGCTGGTTGGGAACAATTGCACAAATGCGTAACGCGCGCTGAGAAAAAACGGGCGATTGAGAAACTTCGGAAAAACCACTCCGGGAGGGGCTTCCATTCGGACGCGCAACTGCAGGGGGATGTCAGTGCACGCCCACTCCCGGAGCGTAGCTAAACAGTGCCGAGGTCGGGTTCGAGCCCGACCCCGGCGTTCATCATTAACGCGAGGCCAGCTTGGTCGGCAGGGCCTTGCCATCGAGCGCGATCACTTCGCCCGAACGGCTGACGGTGCAGGTGCCACGCGCGATGCGCTTGCCGCTTTCCACACCCGTGGCGCTGACGACGATCTTGTAAGCGCGGGCGTGAATGCTGATCGGGCTGGCGGCCACTTCTTCCTTGCGCACTTCCTTCACCGGCTGTTCCTTCGGCAGGTTCTGCGACAGGAACGCATTGATGCACGCGTCCATCGCGGCGTCATCGTTGGCGGCCTGGCTGGTGAAAGGAGCGGCCAACATCACGGTGGCGGCGACGATCGACAGGGACTTGCTGAGCTTGTTCATGACAACGACTCCATTAAATAGATAAAACTCAAAATCCCCTGGGAACCGATTTCGTTGTGGAATGGGCGTCAATGTAGAGACGCGAAGAGTCGCCGACAAACGAGAAGAATTGAGCCTGGGAACAAATCGTTTCATGCGCCGTATTCGCGCGGCGATATCAGCAATCGCATCTCACGAAATGGCGATTGGATTCACGCGAATGAAATAAAACTTTCACGCGCGCGAAAGCTGCCTCTGCGTTTTACCGCAGAGAAACAACAAACATTCGCAGCCAGGAAATAAAAAGAGAGGGGTGCGTCACGCCGCGACGCTGAATTCTTGGATCAGCCATTGCGTCAGCGCCTTGATGTCGGGCCGCGCGGCATCTTCCTTTCGCAGAACGAGAAAGTAACTTTCGCCAGTTTCGAGCTCGCGATCGAACAACTTCACCAGCGAGCCCTGCGCGAAGCGCTCATTGACCAGTCGCGTCGAGAGCAGCGCGACGCCGACGCCGTGTTCGGCCGCGTCCGCCGCGGTATCCATGGAATCGAAGCGCACGATCTTCTTCGGCCGCAGGTCGATGCCGAGCGATTGCGCCCAACGTTCCCAGCCGTCGCGGCGCGCTTCATGGATGATCAACGTGTGCTTGTTGAGATCCTCCACCGAATCGATGGGCTGACGTTGCAGCAATGTCGGCGAACACGCCGGCACGAACGTTTGCGAAAACAGCTTGTGACAATTATGGTCATGCGCGTCATCGGGCGCGGCGCCGACCAGGATGGAAACATCGGCTTCCGCCGAATGCGAGGTCAGCGTCGCGGACACCGTATTGATGTGTACGTCCGCTTCCGGCCGCACTTCCAGGAACGACGGCAGACGCGGCAGTAACATTTCGGTCGCAAAGAACGGCGGAATGTGCAGCCGGATCACATCGCGTCCATAACGAATGCGCAGTTGTTCGGTGACTGCTTCCAGTCGCGCGAACATCGTCTCCATGTGCTGCAGGTAGCTCTCGCCGGCCTCAGTCAAGGTCAGCGAGCTCGGTCCGCGTTCGAACAGCGCGACGCCCAGTTCCTTCTCGAGCCCGGCGATCGTGCGGGAGACCGCGACGCCGAGCTGCTCCTCCAGCCCGCGAATCTGGTGACTCACGGCGGAAGGAGTAATGCACAGTTCCTCGGCCGCAGCCTTGAAGCTCAAGCGCGTGGCGGCGACTTGAAACGTCTTGAGGAACTTCAACGAGGGCAGGCGCATGGTCGGGGAAGGACGGCGAAGCGTCACTGGGACTGGAGCAAAGGAGGATGTCACATAAGAGGCAGAGCAAGAGTTGTGCCGCCTCACACCCCGCGCATTTCGGCGCCTCGCGGCGCCTGGATGCCCCAGCTGCAGGCGGCCCGCTCGGGGCCGCGCGCAATTAGAGTGCGGTCAGGAGTCTAACCGCGCTGTGTTAATAAAAGGTTAAGCCGCTGGCGCCGCCGGATACGTCAACGGCACCGCCGCCTCGGGCGACAGCACTCGGAACGTGAAGCTTTCCTGCAAGTACAGCAACACCGAGGTGCTGGTGTGGTCGAGATAGCCCACCGAAAAATCCTGGCCGATGATCAGCTCGAAGTCGCCGCCACGCGTGCTCATCACAACCGCGCCATCAGCGGCCGGCGCCCAAACGATCGGGCCATCCACCAATTCCCGGACGTGATTGATGATCGGATAGCCACGCAGAGTGCTGCGAGTCAGGCCCGTGTAACAGCGCGGCCCGAGCGCGATTCCATACGGACCGCTGACGCCTTCGCTGCGCAATCGATGCGTCGCTTCGGCGACGACGTCGGGATACTGGTCGAAATCGGCTGGGATCGTGAGCCCTTGTGAGCTGGCGGCGGGAAAAATGCCTTCGATGCCCGCGGCCTCATAACCTTGGAAAATCGCGCGATCTTCGGCGATGGCCGCGGCCCGCGCGGCGTTACGCACCGAATCCAGGTCCGGATTGGTGTCGCCGCGGCCGATCGCGTCCAATTCCTCGCGATCGACCTCGAACGGAATGCGGATCTCGATCAGCGGCAGCGACAGCCGCAGTTTCGAAACCACGCCATCCTGCAACGAGGGCGACAAGGTTCGGGTGCGGCCGGTGGAGACCGACGCGCAGGTCCAGCCAAGCGGACCTTTGAAGTCGACCAGCCGGCGCGCGGCCAGCAAAGTCGTCAGCGTGCGTTTGGCTTCGGCGTCGATTTCCTTCCAGGCGTCGGCGGAGATCGGTGCGTGCTCGCGTAACAAATCGTTCATAGTTTGATTCCCGGCGCCATTCCCCGACGATCGCTCTGATCTTTACCGCGCAGACTGCCGATGTTCAGGCAGCCATCGCCGCTGCCCGCCTCGTCGCCGTCTTCGTCACCGCCGCCTTGCTCGGCTGCATGCTCGATCTCCAGCACCGACTGCTGGGTGAACAAATAAGTGCGCAAGTGCTCGTCCAGCTTGGGATCCTTACGGCGCAGCCACTCCAGCACCATGGCCGCGTGCTCTTTTTCCTCGTCGCGGTTGTGCGCCAGGATGCGCTTGAGCTCCTCGTCGGTGGCGGCGTCGATGCGCTGGTCGTACCAGTCGACCGCTTCCAGCTCCTCCATGAGGGACGAGACGGCCCGATGCCGATCAATGGTTTCCGGGCGCAATTGCTTGGCACTCTCGTGCAGGGACTCGCTGGCCATGAATGCTTCCGAGTGGGTGGCGTTTATCCGTCAAACCAGTACGCACGAGCATCGCCTGGGTTCCGAGCTCGCGTTCAGCGAATTGATGCATTTCGCTGCTTGCGTTCGGGGCGGCGCATCCTCTATTACTGGCCAGTGTTCGAGCGGCTGTTCACTCATCCCCTGTGGGCGTATCGAACCGGCACGTTTGCTTTTGCGAGCGCCTGGCCGACAGGGTTGCTCATTACTTTGATTTTGTTGGGCGCGGCGCTGGTCGCCGCGTCGCTGTGGAGGCGTCGGGCATTGGGGTGGCAGCTGCTGCTGCCGGTGGGCGTGCTGCAGACGGCGCTGATCGCGCTGATTCTGTGCCTGCTGTGGCGGCCGGTGCTGAACGTCGAGCGCGTGCGCGATCGCGAGAACGAGCTTGCCGTCGCCATCGACGCATCCGCGAGCATGGCTTACGGCGACGGCGGCCAATCGCGGCTTCAGCAAGTCGTTGCAGCCCTGAACAATGAAACATTGCAGCGGCTGGAAAAAACCTATGCCGTGCGGTTGTTTGGTTTCGCGCAGACGACCACGCCGCTGGAGTCTCTGAACGCCGTGCCGCCGCCGGGACGGCAGACGCGCATCGGCGATGCATTGACTCAAGTATTACAGAGTGCGGGCAGCGCGCCGCTCGCCGGCGTGATCCTGTTCAGCGACGGCGCCGAGAATGGCGAGAGTCTCAGCGAAGAGCGGCTCGCGGAGATTGCTTCTTACGGCGTGCCCGTTCACACCGTCGGTGTCGGGCCGGAGCAGGTGCTCGACGATCTGGAGCTCGAACAGGTGGAAGTGCCGCCGAGCGCGCCGGCCGGTTCCACCATCGATGCGCAAATCGCCATTCGTCACAACGGCGCGTCGCAAGCCCGGCTGCGTGTTTACGATCGTGACAACCTGGTTGCGGCTCGCGACCTCAAACTTCGCCCGGACGCCGGCAGCACTCGGCTGACGGTGGATCTGCCGGCGGGGCAGGCCGGCACTCACGAGCTGCGCTTCGTGCTCGATCCGATGCAGGGCGAGCGCAACGTCATCAACAACTCACGCATCTGCGTCGTCAATGTGCCGGCGACCCGACGCAATATTCTTTATGTCGAGGGTGAGCCGCGCTGGGAATATAAATTCATTCGTCGCGCCGTCGATAAAGATCGCGCGCTGCGCGTCGCCAGCATCGTGCGCACCACGCCGAACAAAAACTATCGTCAGGGCGTGAACTCGCCCAGCGAGCTGGCGGAAGGTTTTCCCGCCGACGCGCCCGAGCTGTTCGCGTACGAAGCGGTGATCATCGGTAGTTACGAAGCCGCACAGTTGCGCGCCGAGCAGCATCGTTTGCTCAAAGAATTCGTCGATCGTCGCGGCGGCACGGTTTTGATGTTGGCGGGCCGCTACGGTTTGTCCGCCGGCGGTTGGCAAAACGCCGCACTGGCGCAGACGTTGCCGGTGCAGCTGGTCGGTCGGCAAGCCACGCCATTCATGCAGCGACCGGCCCAGGCGCAACTGACGATCTATGGCGCGGAGTCGACGATTCCGCGCTTCGATCCTGACCCTCGCAAAAACGCCGAGCGCTGGAAAAATCTACCGGCGCTCGCCGATTACCAATCGTTGGGGCGCCTGAAACCAGGCGCGGTCGTGCTGTTGGAAGCCAATGGTGAACAGGGCCGCTCGCCATTGTTGATGTGGCAGCACTACGGACGCGGCGCGACTTATGTGTTGGCGACAGCGAGCACCATGCGCTGGCAGATGCGCATGCCGAAGGAAGACCAGAGTCACGAAATGTTCTGGCGCCAGTTGCTGCATGCAATTGCATCCACCGCGCCGTCGCGTATCACTGTGAGCGGTGAGCACACCGTGTACGACGATGAACGCACGGTGCGATTGGAAGCAGAAGTTCGCGATGAGCGTTTCGAACCCATCAACGATGCCGCAGTCGAATTACAAGTGGCGCCCGAGCGTGACGCCCCGTTCACCCAGACCATGCAACCTTCCGGGCAGGGCGATGGCCGCTACGCTGCGACCATCGACGCCGCCTCCACTGGCCTCTATCGCATCGAGATGACAGCGCGCGCAGGCAATCGTGAAGTGGGTTCGGCCGTGACGCATGTTTTGCGTAACGACGGTGTGGCCGAGCACTTCGCGACTCAGCAGCATCGCGCGCTGCTCGAACGAATTGCGAACGCCACCGGCGGACGTTATTGGCCGCTCAATCAGCTCGACGGGCTCGCCAGCGCCATTCCATATTCCAAGGCCGGCATCGTCGAGCGGCAGACGCTGGATCTGTGGAATCTGCCGATCGTGTTCCTGACCTTGCTGGCGTTGAAGCTGGGCGAGTGGTTGTTACGACTGCGCTGGGGGCGATTGTGAGCACATCACGATTCGCCTCGGCTTTGCTCGCTTTCGCATGTATGCCGGCATCGGCTGCGACATACACGATGGTGGTAGCCGGGCTCGGCGGCGAGCCGTTGTATGAACAGAAATTTCGCGAACAGGCCGCAGCTGTAGTGAGTGCGGCTGAGAAAGCTGCCGGCAGTGCCGCCAACGTTGTTTCTTTGACGGGCGATGGCGCGCGCGCCGAGTCGGTGCGACGTGAATTCAAAACACTCGCCGGCCGCATGACTGCGAACGATACGGCGGTCATCGTCTTCATCGGCCACGGCACGTTCGACGGCGAGACCTATCGCTTCAATCTGCCCGGCCCGGATCTCACCGACGCCGATCTCACACGATTGTTGGATAGCCTGCCGGCGCGGGATCAGCTGATTATCAATGCGACCAGCGCCAGCGGTGCCACCATCGAACGGTGGGAAAAGCCGCGACGCGTCGTAATCACTGCGACGAAGAGCGGTGGTGAGAAGACAGCGACGCGATTCGCGCAGTACTGGGCGCAAGCCGTTGCGTCCGATGCGGCGGATACGAACAAAGATCAAATCGTCACCGCGGCTGAAGCGTATGAATATGCGAATCGGCAGGTCGAAGGCGCGTTCAAGGCTGAGACTGCGATGGCAACTGAACATGCGCGCCTGGCCGGCGACGATGCCGGGCGATTCACTGTCGCCCGCTTGGGAGCGGCGGCGCTCACGCCGGAGAATCCCGAAGTCGCTGCGTTGCTGACTCAGCGAGGCGCGATCGAGCAGGACCTGAATCGCGTCAAGGAACAAAAATCGGCGCTGCCCGAGAACCAGTATTACGACGAGCTCGAACAAGTGCTGGTGCGCCTGGCGCTGCTGCAACGGGAGATCGATGCCAAGCAAGGAGGCACGCCATGACTCGGTTCTCCACCCTGCGGGCGCTGGCGACAAGCACCTTCTTCATTGCGGCGGCGGCGAGCGCGCAGGCGATCGACTACGATCCTCGTCGGCCGACCGAGCTGCGACCTTGCGACGAGCATCGTTATCACGGTCGCGTCGACCAGGCTCGCGCCTGCTACACCAAGCTGTTGAACTCACCGACGCCCATCATCGAAGCTGAAGCGTCCTGGGCGCTCGGCGACATTCAGCACGCCAACCAGGTATTCCGCGAGACCGTGCAAGCGAACGAACGCTCCGTTCAGCCGCGCGTTCGCTGGGCTCGCCTGTATCTGCAAACACATCAATATAACGACGCCGCCGAGCTGTTCAGCGACGCGCTGAAAGTCTTCCCCAACGACGTGCACGCAAAACTCGGCCTCGCCAGCGTCTTTGCTGAACGTTTCGAAGGCCAGGCGCGGCCGCTGATCGAAGACGCGTTGAAGACCGACGACGATCTCATCGAAGCGCATCTGCTGACCGCCTCGATGGACCTGGAAGAAGGCCAGCTCGACGACGCCGAAAAAGCCCTCGACCGCGCCACCCGGGTCGCGACCAAAGAGAAGCTCCCGCCGCTGGAGGTCTACACGCTGCGTGCGTCGCTGGAAATGTCACGCGGCGGCAACCCGGACGCCTGGATCAAACGCATCCTCGATTACAACCCTCGCTACGGCGCCGTGTATCAGCAGCTCGCGCACTTCGAAATCATGCGGCGTCGATATCGTGAAGCCACCGCATTATTGCGCCGAGCAGTGGAAGTACAGCCCGACCTCTGGGCCGCGCACGCCGAGCTGGGATCGAACTTACTGCGCCTGGGATTGATCGATGAAGCGCGCACACATCTGCAAGCCGCTTACTCCGGCGATCCATACAGCCCGACGACCGTGAACTCCCTGCGCCTGCTCGATCGCATCAACGACTTCGAGCTCACAGAGAATCCGGTCAGCATCGGCACCGACAACTACCAGGTGCGTCTGCGCCTGCATAAGAAAGAAGCAGAGGTGTTGCGTCCCTATGTGCTGGATCTCACCAAGCGCAGCATCGAAACCTACTCGCAACGTTACGGTTTCAAACCTCGCGAGCCGGTGACAGTCGAACTGTACCCAGATCACGATGACTTCGCCGTGCGCGTCGCCGCGCTTCCCGGCATCGGCCTGCTCGGTGTGACATTCGGCTACGTCGTCGCGATGGACAGTCCCTCCGGACGTGCGAGCGGCGACTTTCACTGGGGCAGCACGCTGTGGCACGAGATGGCGCACGTGTTCACATTGGAAGTCACAGATCATTTCGTGCCGCGCTGGCTCAGCGAAGGAATATCTGTGTATGAGGAATGGCGCACCGGCCCGACGCCCGGCGTGGCGGTGCCGCCGGACGCGATCGAAGCGTTGGCAAAGAAACAATTCCTGCCGGTGGCGGATCTGGACTCGGGTTTCATTCGTCCGAGCTATCCCAACCAGGTGCAGGTGTCGTACGTTCAATCGGGCCTCGTGTGCTTGTTCATCGAGCAGCGCTGGGGATTTCAGCAGCTCTCGGCACTGCTGCGGCAGTTCGATCGCAGCCGGCCGACGGCAGAGGCGATCCAGGCGACGTTCAAGATTCAGCCCGCGGAGTTCGACAAACAGTTCGACGCCTTCGTGCGCAATCGCTTTGCCAATGTGCTCGCGAATTTCGAGGACTGGCAGAAGCAGCAACAGCAAGCGCGCCAGGCGGTTCAGCGCGAACGCTGGGCTGACGCAGTTGAGCCGGCACGTCGAGCAGTGGCGCTCTACCCAGAGTATGTCGGGCCCGACAGCGCGCATTTGATGCTGGCGCGGGCGCTCGACAAGCTCAATCGTCGCAGCGAAGCGATGGCTGCGCTGGAGCACTATCGAGGCGCCGGAGGCTGGGACCCGACTGCGCTGAAAGATCTGGCGCGCTGGCTCGACGAGGCTGGTCGCCCCACCGATGCAACCGAAGTGCTGCTGTCGCTGAACTACGCCGACCCGCTGAATACCGACTTGCATGCACAGCTCGGCGAACGTTTGCTTGCTGCCGGTCGGGCCGACGATTCTTTGCGTGAGTTCAACGCGCTGCTGGCGCTCAATGGCGTGGACCAGGCGCCGGCTCACTTCGGTGTTGCCCGCGCTTTGCGAGAGCTGGGTGACAAAGCGGGCAGCCGCCGGCATCTGCTCGACGCGCTCGCCATCGCCCCGCATTACAAACCGGCGCAGGCCATGCTGCTCAAAATGATCGAGGAGCGGACTTGATGAACGACGTAATCACCCTCGCTTCCGAGCGCGACACCGCCGCGTTGGTGAACACCTTCCGCGACCGCATCGGCGCGATTCGCACCCAAGTGCGCCGAGTCATCGTCGGCCAGGATGAGGTGGTCGATTCGTTGTTGCTGACGCTGCTGGTCGGCGGCCATTGTTTGATCACGGGCATGCCCGGCACCGCCAAGACGCTGCTGGTAAAAACATTGGCGTCGGCACTGGGGTTGTCGTTCAAACGCATTCAGTTCACGCCCGACCTGATGCCCACCGACGTGACCGGCACGGACATCATCGAAGAAGACATCACCACCGGCCATCGCCGCTGGACGTTTGTGCCCGGGCCGCTGTTTGCCAACGTGGTGCTCGCCGACGAAGTGAATCGCACGCCGCCCAAAACCCAGGCAGCGCTGCTCGAAGCGATGCAGGAACATTCGGTGACGGTGCGCGGCACGACGCACACGTTGAACGAGCCGTTCTTCGTGCTCGCCACCCAGAATCCCATCGAGCTCGAAGGCACCTATCCCTTGCCCGAAGCGCAGCTCGATCGTTTCTTGTTCAACGTGCTGCTCGACTACCTGACCGTCGAGGACGAGATGGAAGTCGTGGATCGCAACACGTCGCGCCTGACCGGCCCGGAGCTGCAGGCGTGCACGAATGCCGATGAGATCGTGCAATTTCAATGGCTGGTGCGGCAGGTGCCGATCGCAACCGAAGTCCGCCGCAAGGCTGTGGAAATGATCCGAGCCACGCGGCCGAAGGAAGCGATCGCGCCTGACGGTGTGCGTCGTTACGTTCGCTATGGCGCCAGCGTGCGAGCCACGCAGTTTCTATGTCTTGCGGCCAAGGCGCGTGCGTTGATGCAAGGTCGTTATCACGTCACCGAGGACGATCTGCGAGCGTTGGCGCTGCCTGTGCTCCGGCATCGCGTGCTCACCAATTATCAAGCCGAGTCCGACGGCCGCACCGTCGATGAAATCCTGCGCGAGGTGATTCAATTGTGAACGCCGCCGCCACGCCGCGATTGCTGCCCCCAGAGACGCTGGCCGGTCTGGCCAACCTGGAGCTGGTCGCGCGCACGGCGGTGGAAGGTTTTCTCACTGGCCTGCATCGCTCGCCGCACTACGGCTTCAGCCAGGAGTTCAAGGAATATCGCGCCTATGTCGAAGGCGACGATCCGCGCTTCGTCGACTGGAATGTTTATGCCCGCACCGAACGCACCTACGTGCGACGTTATGAAGGCGAGACCAACACGCGACTGATGATCCTTCTGGATGCGAGCGCGTCGATGGGCTACGGCTCGCGCACGATCACCAAACTTCAGTACGCAAAGTTCCTGGCGGCGGCGCTCGCGTACCTGGCTGCACGCCAGCAAGATCCCGTCGGCCTGATTGTGTTCGATGAAGACATTCGTACTTATCGGCCCGCGACCAGTCGTGCCGGCAGCCTGAACGCGATGATTCACGCCATCGACGCGGTGACGCCCGGCAACGGCACCAATCTCGAAGCCTGCTTCCATCGCTTCGGGGAACATTTGTCTCGCCGAGGGTTGGTCGCGGTGATCTCCGATCTTTACTGCGATCCGGCGGCGATGAGTCGCGCGGTGCAGCCGCTGGCTTATCGCGGGCACGACATCATGTTTTTTCAGCTGCGGGATCCGCAGGAGGTGCGGCCGGACTGGCGCGAGTCGGTGCTGCTCGAAGATGTAGAGACGCGTCGGGCGATCAATGTTTCGCCGGAGTACCTGGCGGGCGAATACAAGGAGCGCCTGGATGCGCATTTGCAATCGTTACGACGGGCGGCAGCCAACGTAGGCGCGCACCAGATGCTCATCACCACCGATGAGCCGCTGGATCATTCGCTGCGACGTTATTTGTTGCTCAGGGAAGGCAGGACGTAATCATGTTTCTCGCGCCGGCGTTTCTGCTCGGAGTGCTCGCGATCGGTCTGCCGATCTGGCTGCATCGCGTGGCGCGTGCGAACCCGACGCAACATCAGTTCGCCTCGCTGATGCTGCTCGAAGCGAGCGAGACGCAGCGAACCGCGAAGCGCACGCTGCGCTATTGGCTGCTGCTCATCACCAGAATTCTGTTGCTGATTGCCTTGGCGCTCGCGTTTGCGGGCCCGCTGCTGACCGCTCGCATGGTGCCGCAACCGAATGCCAACGCGCGCTTGCATGCGATTCTGCTCGATACGTCCTTGTCGATGCGTCACGGCGATCGTTGGCAGCGCGCGCTCGCCGAGGCGGAAAACATTCTGCATTCCGTGCCGTCGTCCGATCGCGTGATGTTGTGGACCGCGGCCGGCCGGCGTGTGGTGCCCGTCGATCCGAACACGACCACGACTGATGTCGGTGCGATTCGCGCGGCGCTCAAAACGCTGCAGCCGGGCATCGAGCGGCTCGACTATGGATATGCGATGACGACGGCGAACTCGTGGCTCGGCACGCCGCGTCCGCCAGTCACGCTGCATTTGGTGTCGGACATGCAGCGAAGCGCGGCGCCGATGCGATTTGCCGATCTGCAACTGCCGCCGCAGACACAAATCGTCATGCACGATGTGAGCGAAGGCTCGGCCGGAAATACTTACGTCGCGGGCGCCACGCTGCCGAATCGCGATACGCGCTCGCTGGAAGTCAATCTCGGCAACTCGGTGAGCGAAGCCCAGCAGCGCCAGGTCATTCTGCGCGTCGACGATAAAGAGCTGTCCAGAAAAACCGTAACGATTCCGGCCGCGCCGCCCGAGCCCGAATCGATCGCTGGCGAAGGCGGCAGCGCGCCGACGACAGAAACACCGCGTCCGGTGGACGCGCGAGCAAACATTCCCTCCGGTGCGTTCACCAAAGTTGTATTCAGCGATGTGAATTTGAGCGCCGGTGCGCATCGGCTCGAAATCGCGCTCGAACCCGCCGATCAGTTGCCCGAAGACGATCGTTACTATGCCGTCGTCGAGCAGGACGATCCCTCGGCGCTGCTGCTCGCTCGCGACGCTGAAGCCGATGACTCAGCATATTTCGCCGCCGCGATCGGCTCGCTGTCGGCGCCGCGAATAAAGGTGGAACAGCGAGTCACGAGTGCGCTGGATACCAGCGGGCTGGGAAAATATTCGCTGCTGGTGATTACCGATCCGAATACGTTGTCCACCGCCAGCGCGCGACGCATTCGTTCTTATATCGCCGCGGGCGGATCGGCGTTGGTGACATTGGGCGAGACGCTGGCCAATGACAATGTATTGCTCGGCGATCTGAAGGTCGGCGAGCCGCGCAATCGTTCAGGAAAAGTCGCGGAGATCGCGACGACACATCCAGTGTTGCGCGACGCCGCCGATTGGAATCGCGTGCGATTCTTCCGACAACGTGCGGTTCAGCTCACGCACGCGGACAAGGTGCTGATATCGCTCGACGACGACACACCGCTGCTGATCGAGCGCACCATTGATGCAGGCCACATGCTGATTCTCACTGTGCCCGTCGACAGACGCTGGAACGACCTGGCGATTCATCCGCTGTTCGTCGAGTTCATCGGCGCGGCGGCGAGTTATTTGACTCACGCCGGAACGACAGCGAATAGCGCGAGCGTCGGTTCGCCCGTCGCCACCGGATTGACCCGCGACGGCGGCGGGCAGATATTCGATCCGCGGGGCCGACGGGCGCTGTCCCTGGGCCAGAGCACGACCGAAAGCCTGGTCCCCGACCAGGCCGGCTTTTATGAGATTCGCGGCAGCGAAGGTGCACGCTGGCTGGCGGTGAATGTCGACGCGCGTGAGTCGAACCTGGCGACGCTGCCGGCCGACTTTGTCGCTCGCTGGCAAGCCTTGCGCGTGCCGGAGCCGACGCCTGCCGTCGCAGCTTCGACTGCTGTTCCCGAGACCGCGCCCAAATCCCTTGGTCCATGGCTGCTGTGGGTCGCGGCCATACTGCTGTTTGCGGAAGTGCTGCTGGCGAATCGCCACCTCGCCATCCGCCGGGAGGTACCGAAATGACCTCGCGTGAACGACTCGAAAGTTATCTCGCCATTCTGCGCAGGCGGTTGCGCAGAGACATTCTCGTGCGTGCGGGTGCCGCTGCCGCCGTAGGCACATTGCTGGTCACGTGTGCCGCGGTCTGGTTGTTCAATCGCCAGGGCTTTGCTGCGTCCGTTGCCGTTTCCGCTCGCGTGCTGCTGGTTTTGTTGTTGGCTACCGTCGCGGTGCTGCTGCTGTGGCTGCCATTGCGGCGATTGTCACGAGACGACGGTTCCAGAATCTTCGAGCAGCGTCTGCCGGATGAGCACGGGCGCATACAAACGTATCTCGATAGTAAACGTCGCGAAGCTCGAGGCATCTCGACACCGCTGATCGAGTTGCTCGCGGCGGACGCTGCCGACATCGCCGAGAAGACGCCGCCGGCGGAAATCATCTCGCCGCGTCGGCTGATGTTTGGAACGGCGCTGGCGTCGGTCGCTGTCATTGCCCTCGCGCTGCTGCTCGGCTTCGGACCTTCCTATTGGGGATTCGGCAGCCGTCATTTGTTGTTGGGTGCGGACCTGCCTCGCGAAGCGATCGTGCTCAGGCGCATCGTCGTCATGCCGGGCGATGCCACCGTTCGTCGCAACAGCGATGTTTCCATCCGTGCCGCTGTCGAAGGGTTCCGCGCCGAGAACGCACAAGTGTTCGTCCGTTTCGAGGATCAGCAGCAATGGGAAGGCGCGCCGATGCGAGCGGACGACAACGGCGAGTTCGATTTCAAACTGTACGCGGTGCGCGGGCCGCTGGTTTATTACGTCGACGCCGATGGTTTTCGCAGCGCCGAGCACAGCATCGGCGTCGTGGATCTGCCGAAGATCCAGAAAGTGCGGCTGACGTATTCATATCCAGAGTGGACCGGCTTGGATCCACTCACGGACGAAGAGACACGCGACATCAGCGCGGTCGAAGGCACCGATGTAAAAGTTGAAGTGTTCGCCGACGCGCCGCTGGATGCGCCGGCGCTGATCGTCGACGGCAACAGCCAGGAGCTGGAAAACGAGAACGGCGCCAGCACGGGAAACATCGTGGTCTCCAATCCCGGCTCGTATCAGATCGGCGCGCGGGTCGCCGACGAGTTCGTGCCGCTGACCGACGAGTACAAAATCGAAATCGTCGCCGACGAAAAGCCGACCATCCAGATTCGCAAGCCCGGCCGCGACTGGCGTGCCACCAGCATCGAAGAAGTGCCGGTGCAGATCAAAGCCGAAGACGACTTCAAGCTGCGCGACGTGACGCTGCACTACTCGGTGAACGGCGGTCAGTGGCAGAAGGTGCCGGTCGGCGGCGGCACCCGGCGCAGCGAAAACGAATCGCTGCTGAACATGGAGCAACTCGGCGAGCAGGCGACCGAGCAGCACAAGCTGTCGCCGGGCGATCTGGTGTCGTATTACGCCGTTGCGCGCGATCGCAAACAGTCGGCGCAGACCGATCTGTTCATGGTTCAAGTGCAGCCGTTCGAGCGTACGTTCCGGCAAGGGCAGTCGGGTGGTGCCGGCGCCGGCGGCGGCATGGGCGATGAGCAAGGCCAGATCTCCGACCGCCAGCGCGAAATCCTGCTCGCGACCTGGAATTTACAACGTAACGACGAACGTAATACGCGGACGCGCCAGCAGCTCGAAGACAGTGCGCGCATGCTGTCGGAGTTTCAGCGCACGTTGTCACAACAGGCGCGAACGCTGGCCCAGCGCACTCGGGCTCGCATGGACCCGGAAGCCGACGAGCGCATCAAAACATTTGTTGAAAGCCTGGAGCGCGCCGCCGGTTTGATGGAGCCCGCTGCCGGACATTTGTCCGCATTCCGTTTGCAGGAAGCCGTGACTCCGGAACAGCAGGCGCTTCAGCAGCTGCTGCGAGCCGAGTCGGCATTCCGCGAAGTCCAGGTCTCGATGCAGCAGGACGCGAGCGGCCAAGGTTCGCAACAGGCGCGCAATTTCGAGGAGATGTACGAGCTCGAAATGGATGTGGAAAAGAGCCAGTACGAAAGCGAGTCGCAGCTGTCACAACAGAACAGCCAGCAGGAACTGTCCGAGGCGATTCGCAAGCTCAAGGAACTGGCGGAGCGGCAGGAGAAACTCGCGCAGGAACAACGTATGGCGCAGGCCACGCCGGAGCAGCGCTGGCGGCAGGAACAATTGCGGCGTGAAGCCGAAGATCTGCGCCGCCGCTTGAATGAGATGAAACGTCAGCAGCAGACGCCTTCGTCAAACGGCGGCAGCTCACAGCAACAGGCGAACAACAGCAGCCAGCCGGGCGGCCAGCAAAACTCGGGCTCCGGCGGCAAAGGCCGCAGCAGCGACAACGATCAGGACCGCAGACAGGTCGAGCAGGCACTGGAGTCGGTGAACCAGGCGTTGGAAAACATGCGCGCCGCGAACGATCAGGCCGGCAGCGGCTCCTCGGGCAGCGAGCAGTCCGCTCAGGAGGCCAGCAAGAATGCCGGCAAAAATTTGCGCCAGGCATTGCGGCAGATCGACAAGCCCGACAACTCGCGGCTGGACCAGGAGCTGGAGAAATTCGCCGATCGCTCCAACGCCTTGCTCCAGGATCAGCGCGATCTCGAAGACCAGTTGCACAAGGAGCTCGCGGCGGGCGGGCTGTCGGGCCGTTCCGGCGGCAGCGGGCTGACCCAGCGCAACGTTCGCGAGCTGGTGGAAACCAAGCAGCGCATGGCGTCGGACCTGTCACAACTTCAGGACGACATGCGCAACGCCGTGCACGAATATCGCGGGCGGGCGCCGAAGGCGACGCGCCGGCTGGGCGACATCGTGCAGGACATCGAAGGTTCGGACGTGATGTATCGTTTGAATCGCAGCGCTGCCGAGATCTATTACGGCCGTGCGCGAGATGCTGCTCCTCGCGAAGGATTGATCACCGACGCTTTGGAGACACTCGAACACAAGCTGCGTGAAGCAGCTGTTGACGCAGCGACGGAACGTGCGCAAAAGCGGGACGCGGCGACACCGGATGATCTGCTCGCACAGGTCGCAGAGTTGCGTCGAGCGGTGCGGAGTGCGCAGAACGAAGCTGCGCAAGCGCAGTCCGGCGATGCAAACTCTCAGGACGGACGCAAAACCGGCGAAGGCAAAGGCGAGAACTCACAATCTCCCGGCAAATCTCAGGTCGCGCAGGCAGGTAACGAAGGCAGCTCGCAATCTCAGGGCGGTGCTCGCGATAGCAACGCTCGTGCGCAGAGTCGGAGCTTCGGCGGGCCGGGCGCGACCGACGGGCTCACGGCATGGAACCCAATCACGCCGACGCGTGGCTTCGCCAACCTCAACGACGGCCGAGGTTCGCTCGCTCGGCAAACGGCGGCGATCAGCCAGCGCATTCGTGATATCACCAATCGCATGACCGGCGGCGAGCTGACGCAGGCCGAGCTGGATGCGCTTCGTCGCACGGCGAATCAGCTGCGCCGTTTGAATGGCGATCCCATGGCCGATCAGGATGCGATGTTGAAGCTGGTCGATCAGATCGAGCTCACGGCATTGCAGGCTGCCGTTCGTGCCAAAGGCGATGCACCGGCGCACGCGGAGCTGCCGGCTCCGGATTCGCCGCGTTATCGCGAGGCCGTGGCCGAGTACTACCGCCGGCTGGGGAATCGCTAGGAGGCACGGTGGGAACACAGGGGCGGGTCCCCAGTTTCCTGTTCGCGATCGGTGCCGTGTTCACGGCGCTGGCGACGCTTGCCGGCACGAATCTCATCACCGGCGATGCCGGGCGCTCTTCCATTCGTCCCGACCTGTCGCGCATGAATATGGTCCGCGCGATCTACGACAGTGAAGGCGGCATGGGCGAAGCGTATTACGCGTACGACGGCCGCGTGTGGGCGCGCTGGGAAACGGACTTTCCCGAGGGCGACGACAATTTCATGCATCGGCTCGGGCAGCTCACACGCATCAATGTTTCTCCCAAGGCGGCGAGCCGGCTGCTGACCGCGGCCGACCTCGGCGATTTCCCGATGCTGTTCATGTCCGACCCGGGATACATGGTGCTCTCCGAAGAAGAGCGCCAGGCGTTCCAGCGCTATCTCGTCAACGGCGGCTTCGTGTGGGTCGACGACTTCTGGGGCGATGCCGAGTGGCAGCAGTTTGCAAACGTCATGCGCACCGTCTTACCCGGGCGCGAATGGCGCGTGCTGCCGGCCAGTCATCCGATCTTTCATACGGTGTTCGACCTGGATGGCATGCCGCAAATCCCGGCGCTGCCGTTCGCGAGCCCGGGCGGTCCGACCGCCGAATCGCCCAGCGCTCACAAATTTCCCGCCGGCTCGATGGATAACGCGGAAATGCGCGCGTGGCTGGACGACGATGGCCGTATCATGGTGCTCGCCACTCACAACACCGATGTCGGCGACGGCTGGGAGCGCGAAGCCTACGGCGAGTGGTATTTCGAGACGTTCTCGACCCGCTCGTACATGGTGGGCGTGAACGTGGTCGTGTATGCAATGACGCATTGATTGCCCGCTCGATTGTCCCGATGAGCAACGTCATCAATCTGAAAAAAGCCAAGCAGAAGCGCGCCGAAGGCAAGACGCTGTGCTCGTCCGGATTTCACAAATGGGAGCTGCAGTCGGGCCGGCGTTTCGATGTGAAGCAGGGCCGGCTGGTGAGCACCGAGCGCTGCAGCCGCTGCGGCGAGGAACGCACCAAGCTCAGTTGATCCCTCATCGAACCATGAGATGAATGCTGCCGTCGAAAGACGGAGTGCACAGCTCTTGCGCACGCCGTTCATACTGCAGGCATACTACGTCGATGGCAGCCGCGGCGGGCAAGATCAATACAACAATCGACGAGGCGCGTTCGCGCTGGGCGCTCGGCTGCGGCTGGCTGGCCGGCATGCTTGCGTACGGGGTTGCCCTCTTTGCCGCCGACAACGAGCAGGCGGTATGGATCAACGATCTCGCCTGGACGCTCGCTTCTGCCGCCGCTGCCTGGTTTTGTTTTCGGGCTGCACGGCAGGTCGAAGAATCGCGCCGGCGCGCCTGGCTGCTGATCGCAATCGCCTGCACCAGCTGGTTCATCGGCCAACTGCATTGGAACTATGTGCAGCTGGTCCTGAAGGTGCAGCAGCCGTTTCCCAGCCTCAACCAGATCTTCTACACCGGCTTTGCGCTGTTCATCGTCGCCGGCGTGTTTCAGTTGCCCGAAGCCCGTAATCGCGCGCC